>JBAQCP010000212.1:0-6296 GCA_049294295.1 Gammaproteobacteria bacterium
GCTCCATCCAGGCTACCCTTCAACTCGACTTCAAGCATCGCGCAACCTCCCCCAACCCCATCATTTTGTTGTACAATACCCCTTAGCCCCAACTATCCTAGTTTTTTTTACACGCTATTCACTGTACACTTGCCGCAATTAAATTAGACCCAGAAATAGGAAAAAGCACGATGACCAAAACCTGGAGTGATAACGATCCTATCGAAACCCGTGAATGGTTAGATGCCCTCAAATCCTTGGTAAAGCATGAAGGCAAAGAACGGGCACAATATATTATCCAAACCCTATTAAGCGAAGCTGATAAGCAAGGCGTCGATAGCGGTTTAGCTGAGATTATTACTCCTTACATCAATACCATAGCGGCTGATAAACAGCCTGAATACCCTGGCGATTTAGCGCTAGAGGCGACGATTGAAGCAGCTATACGCTGGAATGCGATTGCCATGGTCATCAAGGCAAAACATGAAGCTGGCGGCGTTGGTGGTCATTTGGCGTCTTATGCGTCCATTTCCACTTTATATGAAGTCGGTATGAATCACTTTTTCCACGGTCCAACCGCAGATGCAGCTGGCGATTTAGTTTACTTCCAAGGCCACTCCTCAGAAGGTAACTATGCAAGAGCCTACATAGAAGGCCGCTTAACAGATGAGCATTTAAAGAACTTCCGTCAGGAAGTTGGCGGTAAGGGTCTATCTTCTTATCCACACCCTTGGCTCATGCCCGATTTTTGGCAATTTGCGACCGTATCCCTAGGGTTGGGTGCCTTACAGGGTATCTACCAAGCCAGATTCTTAAAATATTTAGAAAACCGTGGATTGGCAAGCACAACTGGCCGACGCGTTTGGATTTACTGCGGTGACGGTGAAATGGATGAACCAGAATCAATCTCTGGCTTATCATTAGCTGCTCGCGAAAAATTAGATAACTTAACCTACGTTGTGAATTGCAACTTACAACGTTTAGACGGCTTAGTGCGTAGTAACTATAAAGTTGTTCAAGAGCTAGAAGGTATTTTCCGCGGCGCTGGTTGGAACGTGATTAAAGTTCTTTGGGACAGTCGTTGGGATGAATTGTTTGCTAAAGACAAGCAAGGCTTGTTAGTGCAACGTTTAAATGAATGTGTTGATGGTGACTTGCAAACCGCTTATGTTCGTGGCGGCGCCTATACCCGTGACTTCTTATTTAATTCTGAAGAATTAAAAGCCTTAGTCGCAGATTGGTCTGATGAAGAAATTGGTCAGTTAAACCGTGGTGGACATGATACCCTAAAAATCTACACCGCTTATAAAGCAGCCACTGAGCATAAAGGTCAGCCTACCGTTATTTTAACGCAAGCCGTGAAAGGTTATGGTTTAGGCACAGGGACGACCGAAGGTCGTAACGTTGCACATAACCAATTAGATATGACGCAAGAAGAGCTAGAAGCTTTCCGCGATCGTTTTAGCTTACCGTTAACCAATCAGCAGTTAACCGATCTTGAATTCTACAAGCCAGAAAAAAACAGCGCAGCAATGAAGTACTTGCAAGCGCAACGTAAAAAATTAGGCGGTCATTTGCCTGCACGTTTGCCAGTATCAGCGTCACTCAATGTACCTGAGTTAGCAGCCTTTGAAGCCTTATTACACGGTTCGGGTGATAGAACCATGTCTACCACCATGGCATTAGGTCGTATTTTAAATGTCTTATTAAAAGATAAAGAAATTGGTTCGCGTATCGTGCCTATTTTCTCTGATGAAGTGCGTACCTTTGGTTTGGAATCGTTATTCCGCCAAGTGGGTATCTACTCACCAGTAGGTCAGCTGTATATTCCAGAAGATAAAGAACAATTCTTGTATTACCATGAAACCACTGATGGTCAAGTATTAGAAGAAGGCATCACAGAAGCGGGTTGTATGGCGTCTTGGTTAGCATCGGCGACTTCTTATGCCACCAGCCAAATCGTGACGATCCCATTCTTTACTTATTATTCTATGTTTGGTTTCCAACGCGTAGGCGATTTCATTTGGGCAGCAGGTGATATGCGTGCTCGTGGTTTCTTGATTGGTGCAACCGCCGGTCGAACCACTTTAGAAGGTGAAGGTTTACAGCATCAAGATGGTAATAGCTTATTAACAGCAGCCACTTTCCCACATATTCGTGCTTATGATCCTGCCTTTGGTTATGAAATGGCCGTGATTATGCAGCATGGTATGCGAGAAATGTATACAGAGCAGCAAGATGTTGTTTACTATCTAATGGCCATGAATGAGAAATATTTACATCCTGCTATGCCTGAAGGCGCGGAAGAAGGCATTATCAAAGGGATGTATCTATATCAAGCTGGCGGCAAAGGTAAGCATAAGGTTCAGTTATTAGGTAGCGGTGCTATCTTAAATGAAGTCATTGCAGCAGCAGAATTACTGAAGAAAGATTTCTCTATTGATGCGGATATCTGGAGCGTCACGAGTTATCCAGAATTACGTCGTAATGGATTGGCGGTGACTCGTGCTAATCTATTTGCACCTGAGAAAAAACAGGCGTTAACGTATGTAGAGACTTGCTTGCAAGACACCCAAGGCCCAATTGTAGCGGCTAGCGATTACGTGCAGGCCCTAGCAGATTTAATTCGTCCTTATATTCAGCGCACCTATGTCACCTTAGGTACAGATGGATTCGGACGTAGTGATACGCGTGCTAGTTTGCGTCAATTCTTTGAAGTAGATCGTCATTATATTGTGATGGCAGCATTATCTGCATTAGCGAAGGACGGCGAAATACCAGCAAGCAAAGTAACCGCAGCTATGAAGAAATACGGTATTGATGCAAATAAATCAAACCCACAATGTGCGTGATAAGGAGATAACTTTGTCCATTAAGAATATTACAACCCCTGATTTGGGTGGTGCAACGGATGTTGCTGTGATTGAAGTATTAGTCAAACCAGGTGATACCGTTGCTGTTGATCAAACGGTTGTTACCTTGGAATCTGACAAAGCAACCTTGGAAATTCCGTCATCGGACGCAGGCGTTGTCAAAGAAGTAAAAGTAAAAGTGAATGATAAAGTGTCTACAGGCAGTGTGTTAATTGTCTTAGAAGCAAAAGCGGCACCTGCAGAAAAAACAAAAGAAGCAACACCAGCGAAAGCAGAGCCTGCACCCGTTGCGCAAAAAGCTGAACCAGTTGCAGCACCCGTTGAAGAGATAACAGACGAAGATGATGAGAAAGGCGATGTGCATGCAGGTCCAGGCGTACGTCGCTTAGCGCGTGAATTAGGGGTGAGCTTAAACGTATTATCAGGCACAGGTCCTAAGCAGCGTATCTTGAAAGAAGACGTTCAGTCATATGTGAAAGGTCAATTAGCAGCAGGAAGTGCCACCAGTAGTGGTTTCTCATTACCTTCAGCGCCTTCCGTTGATTTTTCTAAATTCGGTGATGTTGAAAAACAAGCGTTATCTCGAATCAAGAAAATTTCCGGCAAAAATTTACAACGCAATTGGACAACGATTCCACATGTGACTCAATTTGCAGATGTTGATATCACAGCCTTAGAAGAGTTTAGACAATCGCAAAAGAATGCGTTGGATAAACAAAAAGTAAAATTAACACCGTTAGTATTCATTATGAAAGCAGTCGTTGCTGCATTAAAAGCATTCCCTAATGTGAATGCTTCCTTAGATGCAACCGGTGAAAACTTAATTTTAAAGCAATACTTCCACATTGGTGTAGCCGTAGATACGCCAGATGGTTTAGTCGTGCCAGTTATCCGTGATGTTGATAAAAAAGGCTTGATTGATCTTGCTAAAGAATTGGCGGTGATTAGTGAAAAAGCACGCAACAAGCAATTGTCTCCGGGCGATATGCAAGGTGGTTGTTTCTCTATTTCTAGCTTAGGTGGTATTGGTGGTACGGCATTTACGCCTATTATCAATGCACCGGAAGTCGCTATTTTAGGTGTGTCAAAATCTTCTTATCAGCCCGTTTATCAAGATGGCGTCTTTGTGCCGCGTTTAATGCTGCCATTGTCCTTATCTTATGATCATCGCGTGATTGATGGAGCGGAAGGTGCGCGCTTTATTATGTTCTTAAGCAGTATGTTGTCTGATATTCGAAATTTATTGATGTAATTGAGAGAGAAAATAATGAGTATTCAAACTGAAGTAGTCGTATTAGGTAGTGGTCCTGGTGGTTATACAGCAGCATTTCGTGCAGCTGATTTAGGTAAAAAAGTAACGTTAATTGAACGTTATGAAACACTAGGCGGCGTTTGCTTAAACGTTGGTTGTATTCCATCTAAAGCATTATTGCATGCTGCAAAAGTAATTGATGAAGCCGCAGATATGGCAAGTCATGGTGTGGAATTCGGTAAGCCTAAGATTGATAGTAAAAAATTACGCGAATGGAAAGACAGCGTTGTTGGTAAGTTAACAGGCGGTTTAAAGATGTTAGCTAAACAACGTAAAGTTGATGTGGTCACCGGCGTTGGTAAATTTATTTCTGATAAAGAAATTGAAGTAACAGGCCAAGATGGTAAAAAACAAGTGATTCAGTTCCAACAAGCAATCATTGCTGCTGGTTCTCGTGCCGTTAAATTACCATTTTTACCAGAAGATCCTCGCATCATTGATTCCACCGGCGCATTGCAGTTAGAAGATGTGAACTGCAAAATGTTAGTATTAGGCGGTGGTATTATCGGTATGGAAATGGCAACGGTCTATGGCAGCCTAGGCGCTGAAATTACTGTTGTTGAATTAATGGATCAATTAATTCCAGGTGCAGATAGCGACATCATCATGCCTTTACAAAAGCGCATGAAAACTCGCTTTAAAAATATTTATCTAAAAACCAAAGTCACTAAAGTAGAAGCGAAGAAAGACGGCTTGTATGTGACATTTGAAGGCGAAAATGCGAGCAAAGAACCAGAAAAATTCGACCGTATTTTATGTGCCGTTGGCCGTCGTCCAAATGGCGATCAAATCGATGCTGATAAAGCAGGCGTCAAAGTAGATGAGCGCGGTTTTATTGCGGTTGATAAACAACAACGCACTAACGTTGCAAACATTTATGCGATTGGTGACATCGTTGGTAATCCAATGTTAGCACACAAAGCTATTCCAGAAGGCCGAGTAGCGGCAGAAGTGATTTCCGGACTTAAGCATTATTTCGATCCTATCTGCATTCCTAGCGTGGCTTACACGGACCCTGAAATTGCTTGGGTAGGCGTGACCGAAAACGAAGCGAAAGCCAAGGGTATCAAATACGGCAAAGGCGTATTCCCATGGGCTGCGAGTGGTCGTGCATTAAGTAATGGCCGTAGCGAAGGTATGACAAAACTAATCATCGATGAAACAACCCATCGCGTGATTGGTGCAAGCATTGTGGGTACCAATGCCGGTGAATTAATTTCAGAAGTGGCATTAGCGATTGAAATGGGCAGCGACGTTGAAGATATTGCTTTAACCGTTCATCCACATCCAACGTTATCTGAAACGATAGCCATGGCTGCTGAAGTATTCGAAGGCACTATTACCGATTTATACTTACCGAAAAAGAAAGACTAGCTTCAATATAAATGTAGCCCGGATGACGCGCAGCGACAGCCGGGTTCTTTAAACATCAATGCTCCCACATAATCTCCGGCAAGTTATCTTCCCGCATCAACACCCGCGCAATCACAAACAGCAAATCCGACAACCGATTCAAATACTTCAACATCTCAGGATTAACCAAAGGTGATTCATCATGCAATCTCACTAAACAGCGTTCTGCCCGTCTGCAAACTGTTCTAGCAATATGCGTTGTAGCGGATGCAGGATTGCCCGCTGGTAGTACAAATTCTTGTAAAGAGGGGAGGCCAGCATTCCATTTGTCGAGTGTTATTTCTAGCCAAGTAATTTTTTCAGGCGTGATCACAACCCGTTCAGGTAAATGCAGCTCGCCGCCAAAATCAAATAAATCATTTTGTATGCGCGTGAAGATATGTTCGATATCAATATTATTAAGTTCTTGTGTGGTAATTAAGCCAATGACAGCGTTTAACTCGTCGATTGTGCCGACGGTTTCGACAAGTAGGTCACCTTTAGACATCGTTTGACCGCGCAGGGTGGTGTGGCCTTTATCGCCTTTGCGGGTGTAGATTTTGGTTAGCCTGGGCATGTTGGATATCCTTATTTACTGTAGAGCTTGCAGCTTGGGTGGAGTCTCTGTCGTTATTGTGAGCCACTACTGTCATGGCAAGCCACTACTGTCATTGCGAGCCACTACTGCCATTGCGAGCCACTACTGTCATTCCCGCGAAAGCGGGAATCCATTTCAAACC
>JBAQCP010000213.1:0-5474 GCA_049294295.1 Gammaproteobacteria bacterium
CCTTCCCCCTCCGGGGGAAGGTGCCCAACGGGCGGCAGGGGGGATATAAATCCTCATTTCAATATAAAAAAAGGTGCACAATGAGCGAATACAAAGACACATTAAACTTGCCTCAAACCGATTTTGCGATGAAGGCGAACCTCTCCCAGCGTGAACCAACGCTATTAAAAAAATGGTATGAGATGGATTTATATGCCCAATTACGTGCTCGCGGTGAAGCAAAAAAGAAATTTATTTTAGAAGATGGTCCTCCCTACGCTAATGGTCATATCCATGTGGGTCATGCAGTTAATAAAATTTTAAAAGATATTATCGTTAAATCTAAAACCATGAGTGGTTATGATGCGCCTTACATCCCAGGTTGGGATTGTCATGGTTTGCCTATTGAATTAAACGTCGAAAAAAAGTACGGTAAACCCGGACGTAAATTATCTGCTGCTGAATTTCGTGCGGCTTGTCGCGAGTATGCAAGCTCACAAGTCGACATTCAACGTGAAGAATTTAAACGCTTAGGCGTGCTGGGTGATTGGGATCATCCTTATCTCACGATGGATTTTACCTACGAAGCCAATATCATTCGCTCTCTCGCTAAAATTATTAAAAATAACCACGTGCAAAAAGGGTATAAACCTGTGCATTGGTGTTTAGATTGTGCCTCTGCATTATCTGAAGCAGAAGTGGAATATGCTGACAAAACATCGCCGTCTATTGATGTGCGTTTCAGAGTGGTTGATGTTGATGATTTTATGCAGCGATTTGATGATGTAAAAGCAAAGCCGCATCATCCCTCGGTTGCCATTTGGACAACAACGCCATGGACCTTGCCTGCTAACCAAGCAGTGTCTTTAAATCCAGCATTAAGTTATGTGTTAGTCGATTGCGATGGTCTTGAACAATTATTAATAGCTGAAGATTTGCTGGCGCAAGTAATGGGCCGTTATTCGATTGGAAATTATTCCATTGTTGCACGCACCATCGGTGAGAAATTGTTAGGTGTTAAACTTCAGCATCCATTTTATGAAAGAGAAGTGCCAATTGTCTTGGGCGAGCATGTCACCGTAGAGTCAGGTACGGGTGCTGTTCATACAGCACCAGCACACGGTGTCGATGACTATGCAATAGGTAAACAATACCATTTACCGTTGGATAATCCAGTAGGGGATGATGGTTGTTATACCGCCGTGACACCTCTATTTGCCGGTATCCATGTCAGCAAGGCAAATGAAAAAGTATTAGAAGTGTTAGACGAAAAACAAACGCTTATTGTTCAAGCCTCTGTTCGTCACAGTTATCCACATTGCTGGCGTCATAAAACGCCGCTGATTTTCAGAGCGACGCCGCAGTGGTTTATCAGTATGGAAAAACAACATTTACGTGAACAAGCTTTGCAAGCAATTGATAGCGTTCAATGGATCCCTGATTGGGGTAAGTCTCGCATTCAAGGCATGGTAGAGGGTCGTCCTGATTGGTGTATTTCCCGTCAACGTACTTGGGGTGTGCCACTTGCCTTATTTACTCACAAAGAAACAGGTGAATTGCATCCAAATACGATAGCGTTAATGGAAGAGGTTGCTAAGCGTGTTGAGCAACAAGGTGTTGAAGCTTGGTTCGCATTAGAGCCGTCGGAACTGTTAGGTGCTGATGCTAATCAGTATACGAAAGCGATGGATGTATTAGATGTCTGGTTTGATTCGGGTGTGTTACATGAATGCTTGCCAGCATCACGTCCTGAAATAACCTTCCCTGCAGATATGGTATTAGAAGGGTCGGATCAACATCGAGGTTGGTTCCAATCGCTGATGTTAACGTCTGTGGCGATTAACAACGCAGCGCCTTATCGTGCCGCATTAACTCACGGTTTCGTGGTTGATGGTCAAGGTCGTAAAATGTCTAAATCAATAGGCAATGTGATTGCGCCTGAAGAAATTATTCAAACGTTAGGGGCAGATATCCTGCGTTTATGGACAGCATCTATTGACTACAAAACAGAAATCGCTGCTTCCAAAGAAATCTTTACTCGCACATCTGAAACTTATAGACGTTTCCGAAATACAGCGCGTTTCTTTTTGGCTAACTTGCATGGATTTGAACCTGCCGAGCATATGCTGGCCGCTGAAGATATGTTGGCATTAGATCAGTGGGCGGTTGATAAAGCACGCTTGCTACAAAAAGAGATTATTGATGCTTATGAAACATCTCAATTCCATTTAGTCGTGCAAAAGCTGCATCACTTCTTTGTTGCCGATATGGGTGGTTTTTATTTAGATGTGATTAAAGATAGACAATACACTATGGCGACCAACAGTCGTGGTCGTCGATCAGCACAAACAGCGTTGTATCATATTATTCACGCACTCGTACGCTTAATGGCGCCTGTTTTAAGTTTTACGGCTGAAGAAATTTGGCAGTTTATTCCGGGTGAAAAAGAAGAATCAGTCATGTTGGCTGAATGGTATACGGAGCTTAGCTCTTTGCCTGCTAGTGCGGCAATGAATGAAGCTTATTGGGAATCCATTCGTCAATTACGTGATGTCGTGAATAAAGAAATTGAAAATTTACGTAATGCCGGCAAATTAGGTTCAGCATTAGAGGCAGAAGTTTATTTGTATTGCGATGCTGAATTAAAAGCACAATTAGATTTACTAGGTGATGAGTTGCGTTTTATTTTAATTACCTCGTCAGCGACTGTCTTGCCATCAACAGCTGAGCAAGTTGAAGCAGTTGCAACTGATATTCCAGGATTAAAATTGCATATCCAAGCAACTGAACATGCTAAGTGCGAACGTTGCTGGCATAGACGTGTAGATGTTGGTGCTAGTGCTCTGCATCCTGGTATCTGCGGTCGATGTGTTGAGAATATCGCAGGTCACGGCGAGGTGCGTTCTTATGCTTAAGCGATTTTTTGCAACAGGTTTAGGTTGGCTTTGGATTGCGTTTATTTTTCTGTTGTTAGATCGCATGAGTAAAGATTGGGTCATGCAGCATCTGATCTATTTTGAGCCTATGCAGATTTTACCTGTTTTTAATTTAACGCTAGCCTATAACACGGGTGCTGCTTTTAGTTTCTTACATTCTATGTCTGGCTGGCAGAATTTTCTATTTGGTGGATTGGCGCTGATTATCAGTGTGATTGTGATTAGGATGTTAGCTAAGCTGTCATTTAAAAAAGATTGGTGGATGAGCATTGCACTCTGTTTAGTATTAGCGGGTGCAATTGGAAATGCTTGGGATCGCTTCTTATATGGATTTGTAATTGATTTCCTTGATTTTCATTGGGGAGATTATCATTTTGCGATTTTTAATATTGCGGATAGTGCGATTTGTATCGGTGCGTTTATGTTGGTGCTGACTTGGTTTGGGCAGGAGAAGTAAATCCCTCGTCGTCCCGTGCGTAGCCCGGCAAATCCTTTGCCGGGGCTTTTGTGTGATCCCAAAAAAACCCGGCAAAAGATTTGCCGGGCTACGCAATCGTCCTAATAAACTGCTTAATCTGTTCTGCCATATACTCAAAGTCCGGGTTATAACTCAGCTCTTGACGTTTATATTTCATCAAGCCCGCTTTCTGTAGCAAGTTACAAGCCCCAATCTCTAACAAATTGTATGCCCCATAAATGCACTTTTCATTATGTAAATGGCTAGCAAGCGCATAATCACCTAGTTGTCCGTAATGTAGATTATTTGGCGCAAATGGAATAGCAACATGTGAAAAATGCTCAATGCGTAAATTAGCATAATCCGTTTTGCGTAAAATCAAGCGTTCATCAGGATAGCGATGATCCCAAGCAGAATAAAGCAGTAAGCGGCTTTCAGGGTGCTGCGCTCTGTGGAAGAAATCAATCGCAGTATTGCTTGAAATGGTTTGATCTTCACGACTGACAACAATAAACATGGGGCATTTTAATTTATGTTCTTGATGAAGATCACTAATCACTTCAGTCAGCCTAGCCACTTGCATAACAGCATTGAAGCTAATAGATGAGTACTTCGCGTAATCAATTTCTTTCTCTCTGCAAATCCATTGTTTGTTTTTAGCTAGTAATTTCATTAAGTGATGCCAGCTAATAACGGTATCGATAGGGTCTTTAATTTTGATCGCAGGAGCCAGCAAAATAATGCTTTTAATTTTTTCATCATGCAACGCATGATAGACAGAGAGGGCCGCACCAGTTGAGTAGCCAACCAGATGCACTTCATCGACTTCTTTGCGTAAGCTCTGAATTCCGTAGCGCACTGCTTGTATCCAATCATGATACGTCACATGTAGCGCATCACTAGGGTTGGTGCCATCGCCAGGCAATAAAATAGAACGACATAGAAAACCATCTTCTTGTAAGCGCGTGCCTATGTCTCGTAGGGAAAAGGGTGAGTCTAGTAAACCATGAATGAGTAGGGCGCCACGGCGAATTTTTTGATTATTGGCCACGGGTTTTAATTCATAAGGGCAGTTAGTATCAATAATTAAATCAGGGTTCGGCGTGTCAGCTAGATCTTCCCGTCTGTTTTCTATTAATTTCCGTGTTTGCGCAATATAATCGGCAAAAGGAAGATTGCTATCTAAAATGGGATAGTTAACTGAAGGTTCAGTAATCGCGGTTGATAAGTTACTAAACATATCTTCTAATCTATAATAAAATAAGAGGTTCATCAACTTGGGGGCCGTAAACCGATGATAAATGTATTTTTTAGACTCATGTTGATCTTTTTTGTACCAATTATAAGTATGGCTGCGAGAAGGGAGCCGACAGGTCTTGGTTTGGTTGCTAAAAACATGATGGAACCGGTGGGCTTATTTGGCGACATGATTAATACCGCTTGCTGGCTACTAGGCGGCGCTTTTTTATTGATCAGTATTATTAAGTATAAACAACATCGTACTAATCCAACGATGGTACCTATTAGTACCGTGGTATTTTTAATAGTGGCAGGCGCTATTTTGGTTAGTTTGCCATTGTTGGCGACATTAACTGATAGCGGTGTTCAATATAGATAGGAGCGAACCGTTGAAAAAAATCTTTCTTTTGATGATGACATTATTATTGAGCGCTTGCTTTGAAAAACCGCCACAGCCGATGACATATGCTTATTTAATGCAGCATCCAGATGAGCTAGCTAAGCAATATAAACAATGCGAAACACAAAAAACGGCAAATTGCGAATTAGTAGAGAAGGCTTTTTTTGATTTTTCTAACTTGTTTCAGGATGAACGACAAAATCCAGAAGGATTTGGGCAGCGTATTTTAGAGGCAGAGCTTGCTAGTCAGATGGCGGAAGACGTATTAAAGATGGCTCAAGAGGCCTATACAAAACAGCCAACGGAAGAAGCTCAGCAGGTATTGGCTAGGGCGGAGAAAGCTTATCAAGAAAAGCGGGATGCGGTTACTTATATGCTGGTGGTGGTTGGTATGGGGAGTCCGGAGTAGGTTGGGCCATTGCTGTCATGTGCTCACTACTGTCATTGCTAGCCACTACTGTCA
>JBAQCP010000214.1:0-15030 GCA_049294295.1 Gammaproteobacteria bacterium
CCCGGCAAAAGATTTGCCGGGCTACGTTCAAATTACTCTCGCTCTTCCAAATCTAACCGTCTCGCTCTCGCCTCTATCATCACGGGAATATCATTCAAAATCGGATACGCCAAATGATCAAATCGACAAATTAATTCTTGGTTATGTTGATCATACACAAGCTCCCCCTTACAAACGGGACATGCTAATATTTCAAGTAAATTTTTATCCATAACTGTTCCTCTATTAATTGACGCCATACTAACTGGAAGCTTAAATGATGACAATGCACCCTTTTAACCTAGACACTGTCCACCCTTCTTGGAAGCCCTGCTTGAAAAAAGGTCTAGCAGCCATGGATCCTAGCTATTTGGATCATCTCACCCACACCCTCAACTGGTTACCAGGGCCTGAAAAAATCTTTAGTGCATTTTCCCTGCCATTAGACCAAGTCAATTACGTATTATTTGGTGAATCGCCCTACCCTCGCGCAAAATCTGCCAATGGCTATGCATTTTGGGATGCAGCTGTTAAAGAACTTTGGTCGCCAACTGGCTTAAGCAAACCTGTCAATCGCGCTACCTCTATGCGTAATATCTTAAAAATGCTTTTAATAGCAGAAGGATTATTGCCGCCAAATAATACCTCACAAGAAGCGATCGCTAATATTGATAAAACACATCTCATCCAAACTAATGATGCCTTTTTCAACAATATGCTAAATCATGGCTTTTTGTTACTAAACGCAACCCTAGTCCTACAAGAAACCGGCGCGCCACAAAAAGATGCCCGCGCTTGGTACCCCTTTATTAAAGAAGTCACCACCACCATCCTGACCGAGCGCCCCAAGGTAGAACTGATCCTCCTAGGACGCATAGCCAATACCATAGATGCCCTATTACCCCCTATTAGAGTGAAAAAACTTTACGCAGAGCATCCTTACAACCTTTCCTTTATCCATCACCCACAAGTAATTGATTTTTTTAAACCTTTACACCTACTAACCTTGAGCAATAAAGACACTAAGTAAATCCCTGATTTGCTATACTTTATTAAAAAAGATAAAGTTATAGGTATAACTAACAGATTTTAGACATCACCCAGAGGAAACGAGATGCGCATACTTCTAGTGGAAGACGATGATTTACTAGGCGAAGGGACGCGTAAAGGCTTAATCCAAGATGGTTATACCGTCGACTGGGTGAAAGATGGCTCGTTGGCAGATCAAGCCTTAAGAACCGAAAAATTCGATCTCATAGTACTAGATCTAGGATTACCGAAGGTCCCTGGTATTACTGTATTACAAAATTTGCGTGAACGCGGCGATACCACCCCAGTCTTAATCTTAACCGCTCGCGAATCCATTGAAGATCGTGTGAAAGGCCTAGACAGCGGCGCAGATGATTACCTAACCAAACCTTATGACCTCTTTGAACTACAAGCAAGATTGCGCGCCTTACAAAGACGCTTTGCTTCACGCGCAGCACCATTGTTAGTTCATGGCGAAATCACGTTAGATCCTGCTTCACATACTGTGTCTTATAAAGATGAACCCATTAACTTATCTCGTCGTGAATTTGCCCTCTTACACGTCTTACTAGAAAACGCAGGCCGTGTATTATCTCGTGAACATTTAACACAGTCATTATATGGCTGGGGTGAAGAAGTCGATAGTAATGCCTTAGAAGTGCATGTCCATAATCTTCGTAAACGCTTCGGACAAGAATTTATACGAACGGTTCGCGGCATTGGATACACCATAGAAAAAAGTAAAGACCAAAAATAATGCTTAAGTCCATCAAGTATTTCCTTATTATAAGTTTGCTGCTTAGCATTACGCTTGCTTCTGCTATTAATGGCCTAGGCAATTACATCTTAGATGAAAAAGTTGTTCAGCCCTACTTAGACAGCCAATTAATCCGTATGTCTTCCTTAATTGAAATTTTAAACCAATCAACTAAGGCTAGCTCCCAAATTAGATCCGACCTCATTAACTACCTACGCAACACCCAACCTATTACCGGTCAAAAATTCTTTTTTGAAGTGTGGCGTAATGATGGCACGCTGCTTATGCGGTCCTCTGATAAAATGCAATCCTTACGTAACAGCCCGCCAGGCTTTAGCGATAAAATTATTGCTGGAGAAGACTGGCGGGTATATCGCACTAAAGACAGTCACTTAAGCGCCAATATTATCGTCGCCGAGCAATACAATCTGCGTCGCCAATTGGCAGATGATATTGCCCGCAGCAACGCGCATATTTTATTAATCATCTATCCTCTCTTTGGGATTCTTATCTGGTTTATTATCAGCCTAGCCTTACGCTCTATTGCTAGAGTCACCAATGAAATTTCGCACCGAGCATCTACCTTCTTAGAGCCTGTGCAATTAACCGAGATTCCATCTGAAATTAAGCCGCTAGTAGCCGAGCTCAACCAACTTTTCGTTCGCTTAAAGCACGCCTTCGAGCGTAACAAGCGTTTTGCCGCGGATGCCGCACACGAATTACGCACCCCCTTGGCTGCCTTAAAAACCCACGTTCAAGTTGCCTTAAAAACAGATAATGAAAGCGACCGACAAAATGCCCTGAAAAAAGTCATTGAAAGCGTAGATAGAAGCTCCCACGTCGTCGCCCAGCTACTCACATTAAGCAAATTGGGTGAAGAAGAAACGCTCACAGACGTAAAATCCGTCAATCTTCACAAACTAGCCATTGAAATCATTGCCTACCTAGCGCCGCAGGCCCTAGAAAAGAACATCGAGCTAGAATTAATGCCCAACCCTCGCTCTCCCTTCGTAAAAGGCAACGATACGGCGCTAGGCATCTTGATTCGTAACTTAGTCGACAATGCTATCCGCTACACCCCAGAAAATGGTGCCGTCACTGTATCCATTTTGGACAGGGGCAATCAGGTCGTCCTCAGAGTCACCGATACCGGCACGGGCATCCCTCAGGAGCTCAGAGAACGGGTATTTGAACGATTTTTTAGAGTCCTAGGGACGAAAGCATCGGGCAGTGGTCTAGGTTTGGCCATCGTTAGCCAGATCGCAGCCCTCCATTATGCAGAAATTCGCCTCGAAACACCCCCAAATGGCATTGGATTGCAATTCGATGTAGCATTTCCCAAGCTTCCCGCATAAAATTATGCCTCGCCGTTAGGTCCACCCACTATAGGAACCATAAAATAGATGCTAAAACGTTTATTACCGCGCCAAGACAGCTTCTTTAAGTTGTTCCAGCAGTCTGCTGACAAGCTATTATTAGCTTCCACAGAATTTTCCAAGGCCCTACAAGACCTAGGGAATCAACAAGTTCATGTGGATATGATTTCTCAGCATGAAGAAGAAGCGGACCAAATTGCTCATACTAGCTTTGAGCTGTTACATAAGACGTTTATCACCCCGTTTGATCGGTTTGATATCCATCAACTAACTGGTGCCCTAGATGACATTATCGATTTAATCAATCGTATTGCTCAACGCCTTCCCTACTATCACCTAAAAAGTGTGCCCGCAGAAGTGATTCGCCTTTCTGAGTTAAGTATAGAAGCGACCAAGCATTTGAAGGCATCCATCTATTGCTTACATAATTTAAAAAACGCCCATGAAATTTTCACGCATTGCGATGAAATTGACATTGTTGAAGGCAAGGCCCATCAAGTCGTGCTAGCTGGCGAGCGCAAATTATTTATGGACGAAGATGACTTTAAACAATTCTTTAAACTAAAAGAAATTTACGCCCATACTAAATTAGTCATCAATCGCTGCCAGGATGTTGCTAACATTCTGAAAGGCATTGTGCTTGAGTACTCTTAATGGAAGTGTCGTTAATTCTTATTATTGCCACGATTGTATTAGCCTTATTGTTTGATTTTTTAAATGGCTTTCATGATGCCGCAAACTCCATTGCGGCTATTGTCTCAACGCGCGTCTTAAAACCGCATTGGGCCGTCATGTGGGCTGCTTTTTTCAACTTTATTGCATTTTTATTCTTCGGCACACATGTTGCAGCAACCATAGGTACGGGATTAGTTGATCCTATTGTGATTAATAACCATGTTATTTTTGCGGCACTCGTTGGAGCTATTTTCTGGAATATCTTTACTTGGTATTACGGATTGCCATCCAGCTCTTCCCATGCATTAATAGGCGGTTTGCTCGGTGCAAGCTTCATTCACGCTGGCGCCTCTACTTTTAAGTGGGTGGGTATTTCTAAAGTATTAGCAGCGATTGTGATCTCGCCTTTATTAGGCATGGTCATGGGTATGTTTTTAATTGTAGTCATCTCTCGGCTTTTCTTTTATACCCCGCCTAATCGCACCAAAGGGATATTTAGAAAACTGCAATTTGTATCATCTGCCTTTATCAGCTTAGGCCATGGTAGTAACGATGCGCAGAAAACGATGGGTATTATCGCTATTTTGCTTTATTCCTCTGGCATGCTAGGAACAGGCGCTTTTTACATCCCTGCCTGGGTTGTCATTCTCTGTAATTTTGTCATTGCCCTTGGTACCTGCTTTGGGGGCTGGCGCATTGTCAGAACCATGGGGATGAAAATCACCAAACTACGGCCTGTTAGCGGCTTTTGTGCAGATACGGCAAGTGCATGTACCTTAGCACTAGCCACTAGCTTAGGTATTCCAGTGTCTACCACGCATACTGTTACAGGCGCCATCATTGGCGTAGGTTCAATCAATGGCGTATCCGCCGTTAGATGGGGCGTTGCCAAAAATATCGTGTGGGCGTGGATTTTAACCATCCCAGCGTCTGGCTGTGTAGCAGCCGGTGTTTGGGCCGCCACCTCCTTCCTTTTCAAATAATCAATTAAACGTTAACCGGATGACCGCCAGGTCAGCCGGTTAACATTTAAGGTTCCCGGCTGACCTGGCGGTTATGACAACAGCTACTCCATCCAGACAACTATATCTTTAACACCTAGATAACCGGTGAAGGTGTCCTCAATAAAACAGAATCTTGGAATGATACATCCTGCTGTGGCTCATAGTAATTAGCTAAATCTGCAACCTTGTCAAAAATTTGTTTGGATTTACCATTCTTCATTGACCCATCGGCATTGGCTAACATCATAGTCCATGATTGCTCTGCAACAGCTGCTTGGAATTTTTTAGCAGAAGCCGCCTTACTTTCTTTATCATGATAACCAAACATAGAGCCAAAAAACCTAATGCCTGGCAAGCTTGCCACAGGCGCAATCACATAGCCCGTTAACAATCCAGAACTGGTAAATGTGTTCTGATTAGGATGCATACGATTTCTGATATAAAATTCAAGCAAACATAGTAATTTAAATCGACTTTCTTGCTCACCTAAATGACTACCCACCTCTTGTAAGCCATCTGCTAATTTATCAATAGCATCTACCTTAATAATGAATTGCAACATAGGCTGCGGCAATTGCCTAACAAATGTTAAGTGCTCGCCTGTTTTTTGTAAACGCTGATAAAGGGTAAAAAATGCTTCTGGCTCTTCTGGCGGAAATTGAAGGGTAGATAAATGAGTAGAGGGTATAACAGCTAATGCCTGCATGAGTTGATTGATGTTTAATAATCTTAAAGCATCTAAAAATATTTTGGTTGTAAAAAATGCCGCCGAGCGCGCAAGCTTTTCTTCGCTATTTGTGATTGTTTCTAATTCTTTTACACGTAAACTGATTTTAGCCGTCACAATTAAATCAGCGACCTTTTGGGTGTCATGTTGATTTGTGATATCTTTCTGGTTGAAGTTTTTCTCAAAACTTTCTAATACATCCATTGATAATAAATCATTAGCAGTCTCTGCTTCCGGATTCAGTAATTTGGTTTTCTTCAATAAATATTGCCTTAAAAACTTCTTTAATCTGCCGCCAGCCTCAAGTTGATTCAAGATTCCCTGCAAAGTTTGTAAAAATTCTAGTCTAAGCATCGATAATGACTCCTTTTTTGGTTAAAGCTCCAGATGATTTTATTACTATCTTCAAAGATATAGATAGATTCTTAAGGTTATCTTAAGCCTTTGTGCATTTAAGAAATCCTTAAGCTTACAGGCCTAAAATGCATCAATTTTTGGCACTATTTAATTCCGGAGCACAATTTTATGCTAACAAGTCGTCCATCTCAAAGTGCGCCTGTCCCTCCTCATTATTTAAATCTTAGTGAATCTGACGATAGCCTTAGCTTCACTCATGAACCTGAATTAATTCGTAGTGAATCTGAAGATAACCTTAGCGTTCATCCACTGACGGAAGACGATGAAAAAGATAATGATGATGACTATCAAGATTGCAGAGATGAAAACGATGACGCACTGCTATTAGATGGAGCAGAAGCGGAACCGGCATTACATGAAGAAAACCAACCTGAAGCTGAAGGCTGGCTGTCTTATCTCGTTAAAAAAAGCATCCTCGCCATATCATCTATTGCAACCGCTATCCCTAATGCTATTAATGCCTTTTGTGGCGCCGACTTTAGCCCAAGCGATATAAAAAATGCCTGGAGCAGAATGGACCCCAAAGAAAAAGGGTTCTCTATCGCCAGAGGCGTATCCTCACTCAGCATCAACTCGATCATGAATCTTATTTTCTTACCCGAAGCGATCACCGTATTTATTCATGGCTTTAAAAATATTAAATCTGAACCATTTCGTTTTATTACGGCCAACCTGGGCGCTCTTGCCAACGCCTTAGCTGCTTTTGCCTTAGCATTTGCTGCGTTCCAAGTATTAGGTGGTAATGTCGTGGCAACTATGTTTGCTATCTTTAATAGTACCATTTCATATGCTCAGTGTTTTGCTGGTATGTATAGTATTTTTAACAAAGTGATAAGTGCGTTCGACAAAAGTGCGCAGGTACAAGAAGAAGCTGTTAATAAATTCGAAGCGCTAAAAGATGAGTACTTAGCAGATTTACAAGCTGAAATCGACAGCACATGGAATAACCCACTTTACAAAAACGCCTCTAAAGAAGAAAGATTAGCATTACTAGGTGATTTATTTATCCGGCTTAATACAAAACTATTTGAGTTAGCACCGGTGCAATATCAAGCTAGCCATCAAAATAATGCCGCTAAATACGCAGGCTTAGTATTTGATCTTGCCTTCGCAACGATCATTAGTGTACCAACCCTACTCACCTTTACCCAAACTGGCTTTGAGGGGTTTAGTGTTCTTGAAAAATTAATCACCAAGGGCAGTAAGTTTGACCATATGCATCCTATCTTAAAAGCAGCCATCGGTGCTCCATCAGGTATCGTTTCTGCAGCCTTCTTTGCTTTACATGCTTTTGAAGCAAGACGTGTTGCTTGGGACATTATGCAAAAGTTCTATCAAGAACCTAAACGATTTATCCCGCTCCATATTCTTAAAATTATTCCATTGGCCGTATTCAATTATTTTGCATCAGGCGGTATGGCAAATGTCGGCAGACAAATAACAGAAAATAACTTCTTACACATTCCTGGCTCAGACACCACAATTGGTAAAATATTTATTTACGGCAACCAACTAGCAGGGGCTGTTATTAATAGCAAAACAACTGCCTGGAAAGTGCTGCTAGATAATCCTGATTTACTAGATAGTTTGGGCGCTAAGCCTTCAGTCAAGGATGTAGGGGCGTTCTTTAAAGATGCCGTTAATCATCCAATTAGCGCTGAACACGCTCAAACCCTTTCTACGTTATTCACAGCGGTGCCTGCTGATTTAGAAAGCCAAAACATGCCTACGTTAGTGCCTGCTGATTTAGAAAGCCTAAACCGCTCTTCAACCGCTTCTCAAATTGGTATGTTTGGTAACACACGGCCTATGCAAATTGCCCCTCGTGCATCGTCGTCCTACCCTCACCAAGTAGCAAGATCAATGCCTTCTATTTAGTTAGTCTTTACTTTTTGACTCTCTATGTCGTCCCGCGCATAAGTGCGGGATCCAGAGAGCTTAACTATGTACATTACATGAGTTTTTGGTGCCTTAGCCTACAGATTCTTAAGAATTCCTTAAGCTAATAAGCCTAAAATGCATTAAATTTTCACAATAATAAATATCAGTGAGGGGTGATCGAATGCCATCTGGCCGTAAAAATAGCAAAAAAAGCGAACCAAAAAATGCGACCATAGGCGGTATTTTTCCCTATTCCTCAGCAGATGATGAGGCTGAACCCTCAAATCCATCAAGCTCCATCGAAGCAACTAGCTCCTTTACTGCCTCATCAAACCCAAGCAGTGATGACGATACGTCGAAGAGCAGCGCCCCTGAAAGCCATATAAGCTCTCACTCTATGTCTTCTGCCGCAGCGATGAGAGTGTCTCCTTCAACGCCTGTTCAAACTAAAAAAGCATCAGTGGCATATGCATCCAGATCACACGCTGCCAGCAGTAGCTTAACTATAAGATTGCCGGACAATATTTTAGATCTAAACCATTTCGCACGCCTGACGTTAACAGTGACTGATGACTTTGGCGTCAAACGTTCGTTCAAAGCAAAATCCTTTGCGACCAGCGCACAATCATCAACAAAAGGTGCTTCTCGTTCTAGCGGCCTAACTCCTAGCTCTTCTTACCAAGCGCCACCAAGAAATAGACGACTTCATGAGACTGACACTGACGTAGAAATGAGCGCAACCCCCAGCAGCTCGTACTCTATTTTAAAAACAGCTAGCGAACCTACTTATAGTAGCTCCGATGAAGAAAATGAAAAAATTCATCTAGACTCAGATAGTGATTCAAGTGACCATGAAAATGACCAACTAGATGACCATTCTGACCAAGGCCCTACCTCTACTCCATCCGTTGATTTAGAAGAAATGGATGAAGATGGTGATATTTTTCATGATTGCGTCGATTATGACCCCGACCTTTATGAACCTAAGCTGCCTAATGCGGACGATATAGAAGCTGGCGCACAAACCGTTTCTTATGCTAAACCGCGCTGGAGCCAACAACTATATAACAATACAATTGGCTATATTAGCGAACTAGCTACTTATACTTACAATGAACCTAAAGAAGCCTCTATCGATCTTGCTAAATGGCTTTTCTCCGCTCTTTTAGGATTAATTGCTACCGCACCAGCAGCTATTAATGCGCTAGCGGCACCTAGTGGAAAAAGCGCAAAAGAAATCAGCACTAAATGGTTTAATGAGATGTCTAACCCCATCAAAGCACTATCTATTACCAATGCTTTTTTCTCAACTTATGTCAATTTACCACTTAATAAATATTTTGTTGTGAATGCCTGGGATCGATTTAAAACGAGTATTAAGCAAATATTTAATAGCCCACGCCAATTCTTTGATAATACCCTCGCCATTTTATTTGGCATTGGCGGTGGTATTGCAGCAGGCTCTATTGCATTAAATTCTTTTGCTTTTCTTCCATTATGGGCAGCGGCTTTTGCTGCAAGCATTGGCTTTGTGCTAACCGCTACATCACGCTACCTGGGATCTAAAAAAGCCTTCCTGCGTTTTTATAATGCCTTTTTTAACCAAGACGCGAAAACACAGCGAGATTTACTCGATGCTGTGAACCATCTACAGCCACACATTGAAGCTGACTTACAAGCTGATAGTAATATAAAAGCTATCCGCTTGCTAAAACGTCACCATGTTGCAGAACAAATTTTAAATGCATATTGCCTGGAACATAATATGAAAAAAGCCGATCTAACTGGAGCAGATAGAAGGGTCTTGGCTGAACAATTAAAAGATACGTTACATACAACAACACATAGCCAAAAACGCTTACTTAAACACCCAAATTTAAAACGCGCAGCAGGCTTAATCAATCAACATATCGATAAAACGTGGGATAAAAATAATCCTTTTACAGCTAAAGATTTGGAACTGCTTTATAAAAACTTAGCTCACGCGTTAAATCGATTAGAAACCCAGTACCAACAAAATATCTTTAGACAAAAAACGACCGCCGAATCTGTTGCAGAATATTCAGGCGCTATCTTTGATGTCGTTGCCGCGATTAGCTTAATCGCTGCACCCACTTGGCTGATGTTTATGCAAAAGGGATATGATGGCATTAACGCGTTAAGACGATTCACCACCCATCAAACACCTACTGATTTAGACAAATTAAATATTTGGGAAAAACGCGCGATTGGTGTGGTACCGGCATTCGCTTCCAGTATTTTATATGGTATTTGGACCGCTGATTTTCGCAGTGTCATGCTAGATACATTCAAGCGCTTAAAATCAGATCCTACTCAAATTCCAATGGCAGTCTTGTGGTTAGTTGCAAACGGCTTTGCCGCCAGCAGTATGACTTATGTCGGCAAAGGTGTTGTTAACTCACCAAACAATCTATTGGGTGATTTTTTCAATACTGACGAAATGAAAACGTTATTGCCTATTTTAATGGGTGCAGGCGGCTTTTTTGTTAACTATACGCCCAATGCAAATAGCGAGAACACGCTGTCTCTAGAAGATGCGTGCCAGCCAACAACTGCAGAAATTGCAACCCGCTTGAGAGATCCAAATACATATTTCATTTCTGAAAATGCGGCTAACAGCATTCGGAAACAGCTTGCGACCATATCATATTTTGCTGATACACAAGCGAAGCTTGCAAGGAATGCGACACAAGAACAGGCAAGAAGAGATGCTAGCAACATAGCACCATCTCATATGCCAATGTAAAGGCGTTGCTGCTCGCATTCACCATGCGGGCTGCGTAGCAATAGGGGCATCAATGCCCCTGTTATTGCCCAAAAAACAAACACAAGTGTCACCTTTTTCACCCATTTTTTTATTTTCTTTAGATCTCCTTGATCTCTCCTTAAATATCCTTTATCTTGTTAGCTAACGCCCTAAAAACAACTATATATTGTGGTTTTAACACCTCACAACCACAAGTCAGCCGAACAGGCAAGCGTTAAATTATTTTGATATACACTAAAAAACTTTTAAATTTGGCATTTAAACCGTTGACCCGTGGAGAAAGCAAACATGGACACCCAAACTAAGCCGTCTTCTATTGCGTATACCCCGCATTTTGATATTGCTCAAACCGCGCCTGGCCTGATTAAAGTCATTCGTCGAAATGGCACCGTCACCCCTTTTGATGGCAATAAAATTGCTGTCGCGATGACTAAAGCATTTTTAGCAGTTGAAGGCGACACCGCAGCAAGCTCTACCCGCATTCATGAAAAAGTCAGTCACATTGCTAAGCGCATTGCAGAAACCTTCAAACGCCGTCAGCATACTAATGCCACCCTGCATATTGAAGAAGTTCAAGATTTAGTCGAATTAGAATTAATGCGTGAAGGTGAGTACAAAGCAGCGAAAGCTTACGTACTTTATCGTGAAGAACGACGCCGTGCACGCGACCTAGAAATGGAAGAAGCCGCTACCCCTAAAACCGCCCCTATCCTCCGTATCACCTTAGCCGATGGCACCGTACAACCGCTAGATATGGACGTTTTGCGCAAACAAGTAGAAAGTGCTTGTACAGGCTTAGCGAGCGTTTCTCCTGAACATATCTTAGAAGACACCAAACGTAACCTATTCGACAAAGTACCTGCGCATGAAGTGAATAAAGTATTAGTCATGTCTGCTCGTATTTTGATTGAAAAAGAACCTAACTACACCTACGTGGCTGCTCGTTTATTATTAGACGACACCCGCGGTGAAGCATTACGCTTTTTAGGTATGCCTGGCGACTTAAATGCTGCCCAAATGGTCACCTCCTACGGTGAGTACTTCACCAAATACCTAGAACGTGGTATTGAGCTTGAATTAATAGACGCTCGTTTATTAAATACATTTGATATTGATTTAATCACCGCTGCGATCAAAACCGAACGTGACAATCAATTCACTTACCTAGGCTTACAAACCCTATACGACCGCTACTTTATTCACTCCGACGGTCAACGCTTTGAATTGCCGCAAGCATTCTTTATGCGTGTTGCAATGGGTCTTGCGATTGAAGAAAAAGACAAAAATGCACGAGCAATTGAGTTCTACAACCTGCTCTCCTCTTTTGATTTCATGAGCTCCACCCCTACCCTGTTTAATGCAGGTACATTACGTCCACAACTATCTAGCTGCTACTTAACGACTGTTCCTGATGACTTAGATGGCATCTACGGCGCGATCAAAGATAACGCCTTACTTTCTAAGTATGCAGGCGGCTTAGGCAATGACTGGACCAGCGTACGCTCCATGGGCGCTCGCATCAAAGGCACCAACGGTAAATCCCAAGGCGTGGTTCCTTTCCTAAACGTAGCGAATGCAACAGCGGTTGCTGTTAACCAAGGCGGCAAGCGTAAAGGGGCAGTTTGTGCTTACCTTGAAACCTGGCATAAAGACATTGAAGAATTCTTAGACTTACGTAAAAACACCGGTGACGAACGTCGTCGTACTCACGACATGAATACCGCTAACTGGATCCCTGATTTATTCATGCAACGTGTTGCAGAAAATAAAGAATGGACCTTGTTTTCTCCAAATGATGTGCCTGATCTGCACGATTTATACGGCAATGCATTTGCAGCTGCTTATACCGCTTATGAACAACAAGCGGCAAATGGCCAAATCAAAAACTTCAAAACCGTTTCTGCTGTGACCATGTGGCGTAAAATGCTCACTATGTTATTTGAAACGGGCCATCCATGGGTTACCTTTAAAGATCCATGCAACCTACGTTCACCACAACAACATGCGGGCGTTGTGCATAGCTCTAATCTTTGCACAGAAATCACCTTAAATACTTCCCGTGAAGAAATTGCAGTATGTAACTTAGGTAGTATCAACCTGATTGCTCACATGACAGAAAATGGTTTAGACCAAACCAAATTACGTAACACCATTCATACTGCGTTACGTATGCTAGATAACGTGATTGATATTAACTATTACTCAGTACCACAAGCGAAGCATTCCAACTTAAAGCATCGTCCAGTGGGTATGGGTATTATGGGCTTCCAGGATGCACTCTATACTTTACGCATTCCTTACTCCTCTCAAGAAGCGGTCGATTTTGCTGATAAATCCATGGAATTAATTAGCTACCATGCGATTGAAGCCTCCACCAACCTAGCAGAAGAACGCGGCACCTACGAAACCTATAAAGGTTCTCTATGGAGCCAAGGTATTTTGCCTATCGACTCTATCAACATCTTAGAAGAGCATCGCGGTCAATACTTAGAAATGAATAAAACCCAAACCTTAGATTGGAATGCCTTACGTGCGCGTGTGAAAGCCGTTGGTATGCGCAACTCCAACGTATTAGCGATTGCACCAACAGCGACTATCTCTAATATTTGTGGTGTTTCTCAGTCGATTGAACCTACTTACCAAAACTTATTTGTAAAATCCAACTTATCTGGCGAATTTACGGTTATCAACCCTTACTTAGTCAATGACTTGAAGCAAGCGGGCCTTTGGGATGAAGTCATGGTTAACGATCTTAAGTACTACAACGGCAGCGTTGCTAAGATCAGCCGTGTACCAGAAAGACTTAAGCAAATTTATGCAACTGCTTTTGAAGTTGATCCTTCTTGGTTAATTGAAGCAGGCTCTCGTCGTCAAAAGTGGATTGATCAAGCGCAATCACTCAATCTTTACATGGCAGAACCATCTGGTAAAAAACTAGATCAACTGTATCGTCATGCATGGATACGCGGCTTGAAAACAACTTATTACTTACGCAGCATGGGTGCGACCAATACCGAGAAAGCTACGGTTGATGATCGTGCATTAAATGCGGTTCAAGTAGAACCAAATGCACCAAACGCTTGCTTAATCACGGACCCTACTTGTGAAGCTTGCCAATAACCTATCAATAAACTGGATCCCGCGGCTTAACCGCGGGACAACGGGAGAAACACCATGTCTGCAGCAACAGGATTAGAATTTGAAATGGGTACAGCGCGTATCCACGTTGATGATAAAAAAATCATTAATTGCCGCGCTGACCTTAACCAATTAGTACCATTTAAATATGAATGGGCATGGAAAAAATACTTAGACGCTTGCGCTAATCACTGGATGCCTAATGAAATCAATATGTCTGCAGACGTGTCATTGTGGAAAGATCCACACGGCTTAACTGATGACGAACGCATGATCATCAAACGCAACCTTGGTTTCTTCTCAACAGCAGATTCCTTAGTCGCTAACAACTTAGTATTAGCTGTCTATCGCTTAATCACCAACCCAGAATGCCGTCAGTACTTATTACGTCAAGCATTTGAAGAAGCATTACATACCCATGCTTATCAATACGTGATTGAAAGCTTAGGCATGGATGAAGCGGAAATATTCAACATGTACCGCGAAATTCCTGGTGTGGCTAAAAAAGCAGTTTGGTCTTTAAAATACACCCAAAGCTTAAGCGATCCTACTTTCCAGACAGGCACACCTGAAAGTGATCAACGTTTATTACGTGATTTAATTGCTTTCTACGTTGTGTTTGAAGGTATTTTCTTCTATGTTGGCTTTACCCAAGTACTTTCTATGGGTCGCCGCAATAAAATGACGGGAACGGCTGAGCAGTTCCAATATATTTTGCGTGATGAGTCTATGCATTTAAATTTTGGTATTGATGTGATTAATCAAATCAAAATTGAAAACCCGCACTTATGGACAGAAGCATTTAAACAAGAAGCGATTGACATGATACGCGAAGGCGTTGAACTGGAATACGCTTACGCCGTTGAAACCATGCCACGCGGCATTTTAGGGCTTAACGCTGAAATGTTTAAAGAGTATCTTGAATTCATTGCTAATCGTCGTTGCGCTCAAATTGGCTTACCCGTGCAATATCCTGGTGTTACCAATCCATTCCCATGGATGAGTGAAATCATGGATTTGAAGAAAGAAAAGAACTTCTTTGAAACACGTGTGATTGAATATCAAACGGGTGGCGCTTTAAGCTGGGAATAGTTGGAATAGCGGTTTGAGAAACCCGGGGATGCGAAAGCAGCTTCCGGGTTTTTTTGCAATTGTAGCCCGGATGAAGTAACTGCCGTCATTGCTAGCCACTACTGTCATCCTGAGCGTAGCGAAGGATCTCCATCTAGGAACAGCTGCAATCCATGGAGATCCTTCGC
>JBAQCP010000215.1:0-8246 GCA_049294295.1 Gammaproteobacteria bacterium
CTTCGCGCGGGACGACGAGGAATTTTGATTAACCGGACACTAGTGGAGCGTAGCGAGGGATGACAGTAGGTGGCAATGACGGCAGTTACTCCATCCAGGCTACACTTTATCTTAAATCCCGCGCGCAAGCGCGGGATATGCTGATTAAATAACCGTCTCTTCCCAAGCCTGAGCTTTTATGCCCTTCTCACCTTTAGCCTGTTGCTGTCTTATAAACTGTTGATACAGTTCATGGATGCCTTGTGATTTAGCATAATGAATTGGGCCGCCGCGGAAAGGTGCAAAGCCAGTACCGAATATCATGCCTGCATCTAATAAATCAGCATCGGTAATCACGCCTTCTCTCAAGCAAGCAAATGATTCATTCAACATGCGCAATACTAAGCGATCGGAAATTTCTTCTAATGGCTTATTATAAGGCGCTTCATGCGGCTTAATTTGCTTGCCGCGTTTGTCATACTTATAAAAACCTTCGCCTGTTTTTCTGCCTAGTTTCTTTTCAGCAACTAATTCAGCTAAACGTGGTGGTACGGAAGAATGGAAGTATTGACCAAGGTATTTAGCAACTGATAAGCAAACATCTAGGCCTACCGTATCGGATAGCGTGATAGGACCCATAGGCATACCAAAATCAGTCATTGCTTTATCGATCGCCGTCATTGGGACACCTTCATTCACTAGATCAACTGCTTCTAGTAAGTAAGGCATTAAAATACGGTTCACTAAAAAGCCTGGGCTGCTTTTAACAGGTAATGGCAAACGGTCAATTTTACGAACAAAGCTAATCGCTTTCTCGACAACTTCTTGACTGGTGCGATCACCTTTCACAATTTCAACTAACTGCATTTTAGCAACAGGGTTGAAATAATGGATACCCACTAAACGCTGAGGCATTTGCAAGACAGTATTGATTTCGTCTAATGGAATGCTCGAGGTGTTAGTTGCCAAGATGGCCGTTGGTTTTGCTTTTGCTTCTAACATCTTGAAGGTGGCTTGCTTGACTGCTAAATCTTCAATCACCGCTTCAATAATCACATCTGCTTTAGAAATACCATTGCCTTGCACGTCAGGAATTAATCTATCTAACGCTGCTTGAACAAGATAATTTTCTTTCAGTTTGCTAACAAAAAGTTTTTTAGCACGCTTGATTGCTGGTGCAATGTATTTAGGTTCTAAATCTTGCAGCGTCACGGTCATGCCTTGCAATGCACACCAGGCAGCAATATCACCACCCATCGTACCCGCACCAATAACATGCACGTGCTTAGGTTTGAATGATGCATCTTTTGGTAAGCCTTTCATTTTTTCTTGTAAGAAGAAAACGCGCACGAGATTTTGTGCTGTTTCGCTAAAGAATAAACGACCGCAAGTTTTAGCTTCTTGTTGGTAAGATTGATTGCCATCTACGCCATATTGTTCCCAATTATCTAATGCTTGGAAAGGTGATGGGTAGTGTTGCGGATTTGCTTTTTCACTCAATTTCTTACGCATGAAATGCGCAAGGACTTGTCTTGGCAATTTCTTGTTAGTGAGTGATTGCAGCATGGTCGGTTGATGACGACCAGGATTTTTCAAAGCATAGAATTTTGCTGCTTTGATTAATTGTCTTTTAGGCACAGCAACATCAACAATACCCATTTTCGCTGCTGCTTTTCCACTGATCGTGTGGCCAGACAGAATCATACTCATCGCCTGCATACCACCAATTAAGCGTGGTAAACGCACGGTGCCGCCCCAGCCAGGATGAATACCTAATTTTACTTCTGGCAAACCAATGCGGGTTTTACTGCTTTCTTCAGCAACACGGTAATGACAAGCTAATGCCAATTCCATACCGCCGCCTAAGCAAAAACCATCGATCATGGCAACCACAGGAATTTTTAATGCTTCCAGACGATTAAACATTTGATGGCCGTGATTTAAGACATCGGTCGCCTGCTGAATATCTTTAAATTTTGTAAATTCAGAAATATCAGCGCCAGCGATAAAACCTGTAGGCTTACCCGATGCAATAATGACTGCTTTATGAGTTTTATCGACTTCTAATGCTTGAACAATCTGCACGAACTCTTCCATGACAGCACGATTTAACGTGTTAGCAGAAGCATTTTCTTTATCAAGATAAAGCCATAAAATGTGATCTTTATCAGTTTCTAAGCGCCAGTTTTTGTACTTTTGTGTCATATCCATGATTACACCTCGGAAACATTTTCAATTAACATTGCACCGCCCTGACCGCCACCGATACAAATCGTAGCAATACCTCTTTTTGCATTTTCTCTGCGTAGTGTATTAGCAAGATGCAACACGATACGCGCCCCACTTGCACCAACAGGATGACCTAATGCAATTGCACCACCATCTACGTTTAATTTAGCGCGATCAATTTTACCTAATGCGCTACTTAAACCTAAATAATCACGGCAATACTCGTCACTTTCCCATGCTTTTACGCAACCAATCACTTGCGCTGCAAAGGCTTCGTTAATTTCCCAATAATCAATGCTATTCATTTGCAATTGTTGGCGTTTCAATAATTCACTAGTTGCATAAACTGGACCTAAGCCCATCTCTGCGGGATCTAGACCTGCCCACTGTACATCAACAATTTTAGCAAGTACGGGTAAACGATATTTTTGCACGGCATCTTTACTAGCTAATAACAATAAAACCGCACCATCTGAAATTTGTGAGCTATTACCAGCGGTAACACTTCCAAATTTTTTATCAAAAAATGGTTTCAACTTACCTAGTCTTTCCATGCTGGAATCACGTCGCACGCCGTCATCCGCCAAATAAAAATCGCCGTCTGCCCCATATGCATATTGGACTTCTTGCAAATGCTTTTCATCTTGCGCTTTCGCTGCATTTTGATGACTTTCTAATGCAAACTCATCCATTTGGTCGCGGGTAATATCAAAACGATACGCAATATTTTCAGCAGTTTGACCCATACTTAAATTAACCGTAGGATCGGATAAGCCTCGTAGTAAGGCAATCACTGGTTTTAAGTAAGTTGGACGGAATTTTGCATATTCTTTTAATCTTGCTTTCCAATCTTTAGCGCCGGCCATACCAGCCATCCAGTTCACCATGCCGTCATTATAAAGCAAAGGTGCGCGGCTCATTGCTTCTGTGCCGCCCGCTAATACCAAATCTGAGCGACCCATTGCAATATCTTTTGCTGCACTATCTAACGCTTGCATACCAGATGCGCAATTACGCTGAACGGTCCATGCAGGTGTGGATTTACCACAACCTAAACGCAAGGAAATCACGCGGCCAATATTCGCTTCATCAGGGCTAGGCATCATGCAGCCAATCACGACTTCATCAATATCTGCTGCAGTAAAGTTTTGTCTTTGTAGTAATTCACGACCAGCATTCACTGCCAAATCAGAGGCAGAAAATGGGCCTGGCTTACCTTTCGCTTTTAAAAATGGCGTGCGCGCACCATCGACAATATATACATCACGCATGGTGACAGAGGCATTTCCAGTATTCATAGCTTTCGTCCTTATCGTTTATGCGATCACTTCTTTTAAATCAAATGAAAACTCATTTACTTTGACAATTTCAGTTCTTAACGCTTCAAACTTGTTAACCGCTTGCACTTCATCGACTGTTAAAATACCAGCATTTTGTGCCGCTTGAACACGGGCAGCGAAATCTAAACGTCGAGGAATCGTTTTATCATTTACCGCTTTTTGTATTTTCTTCAGAATAGGATCAACCGTCGCAACTTGTGCTAATGCTGCATCTAAACGAAAAGCAAGATCATCAGTTTTGGAGCTGACATAACAATATTTTGTTATTCTGTCTCGCAAAATAGAAGGCATTAACATGGGCTCTAGTAGCTTGCTGTGCAATTTATCATTGGGTTTATGATAAGCACGACCCCAAGGGAACACGATCCAATTTAATAACTTGCCTATCCAGCGTTGAGGGAAATTATCGGCTAACTCATCGCAAGCTACTTGCATTTTGTACAAAGAGCGCTGCAATGCCCAACAAACATAATCCACATCGGAATTAGGCTTGCCATTGTCGTGATAAAATTTCAATACAGTCGATGCTAAATAAAGTTGGCTCATGATATCACCCAAGCGCGCAGAAATACGTTCCCGGCGCTTTAGACTACCACCTAACAGAATCAAGCTAGTATCCGATAATAAAGCAAGTGCCGTACTCATACGATTTAATTGCCGTTTGAGTTTTTTGATACGGCTATTTTTACCTGAGACAAAAATTAATTTACCGCCTGTTATGCCGTAAGCAAAACTACGCAATACGTTAGCCATAAAGAACCCGACATGCGACATTAAAGTCGCATCTAATGCAACGACATCAGGTTTGTCTGCTGTAATTAATTCAACTTCTTTTAAAATATAAGGATGGCAACGGATAGCACCTTGGCCAAAGATAATTAAATTACGCGTTAGAATATTCGCGCCTTCTACCGTAATACTAATCGGAATGGCCATATAAGCATTTGCAATGATATTACGCGGGCCAGTTTGAATCATGTGGCCTGCATGCACATCCATCGCATGATCAACCACTTCACGAGAAGCTTCAGTCATATGATATTTTGCAATCGCTGACACAATAGAAGGATTAATCTTTTGATCGACCGCACCCGCCGTCATGACACGCGTTGCTTCTAGTTGATAGGCATTACCAGCTATATAGCCTAGTGCCTCTTCGATCCCTTCAAACGAAGCAATTGGGGTGTTAAATTGCTTACGAATGCGTGCGTAAGCACCCGTATAGCGATAAGTCATTTTAGCGCAAGCAGTTGCTAGCGCTGGTAAGGAAATAGAACGCCCGATAGATAAGCATTCCATCAACATACGCCAACCCTGCCCTGCCATATCAACGCCACCAATAATCCACTCTAGCGGGATAAACACATCCTTACCGCGAGTTGGACCATTCATGAAAGCAAGATACATAGGGAAGTGACGATGGCCAATTTCAACGCCAGGATGAGCCGTTGGAATCAAGCATAAGGTAATACCGATATCTTCTTCTTTACCTAGTAAGTGTTCAGGATCATATAAGTGAATTGCTAATCCCAAAACAGTCGCAAGAGGTGCTAGGGTGATATAACGCTTATCCCAGTTTAAACGAATGCCTAAGACTTGTTTACCTTGGTATTCACCATGGCACACAATGCCAGTATCTGGAATGGAACCTGCATCACTACCCGCATCTGGCCCTGTTAATGCAAAACAAGGAATTTCCTGGCCTGCTGCTAAACGAGGTAAATAATGTTTTTTTTGCTCATCGGTACCATAGCGATGCAATAATTCACCAGGCCCTAATGAATTAGGCACCATAGTATTGACTGCTGCGCTTAAAGAGCGCGTTGCCATTTTCACAACAACAGTAGAATGCGCTAAAGCAGAAAAACCTAAACCACCATATTCTTTAGGAATAACCATCCCAAAAAATTTTTCTTGTTTTAGATAGTCCCATACCGCTTGCGGCAAATCATGTTTTTCTTGGATAATCTCCCAGTCATTTAACATAGAGCAAACTTGCTCTACTTGCGTATTTAAAAACGCTTCTTCTTCTAAGGAGAGTGTAGGTTTAGGAACAGAATATAATTTAGTCCAATCGGGACGGCCGCAGAATAATTCTTTTTCCCACCAGGTATCACCAGCTTCAATCGCCTCACGCTCTGTTTTGCTAATGGTAGGCATTTGCTTACGCAAAGAATTTAAGGCGGGAGCCACGATAAAACGGCGACGTAATTGATGAAGATTAGCGAAAGCGGCTGCTAATGCGTAAATTACAAAAAAGATAATGATGGCAATGGATGATAAAAAACCAAAGACACTTAGTAAAAGCAAACCAACGCCAATAAGTACTGTCCAAGCGATGATTGATAATTGAAAAAATGCCGCAATAAAGACCAGACCGAATGCAGCAAACACGCCTAGAACATGAGCAAATTCCATGTTTTTCCTTCCTTGATCAAACAGTTAACCGAAAAATTATATCGGGATCTGCGGGGTAGAGATAGTAATTTTTTCCTCTAATCAAAATGTATATAAAATAAACAGTATGTATTTTAAGGATGTGGATTTTGTGCTAGCCTATTTAATCGCTAGAAAAAAAATGAGGGTGTAAAATGGGTGATAGCAGAAAGATACCAGCTAAAAATAACTCAATCTGGCTTATGCCCACGCCATTTAAACATGCTGCTAAAAGAGGCGGGGCGTTTACCGAAATCCATTCTTCTCCTACTACACCTAGTATCACTCCACGAAAGAATAAACGAGAAGGTTGCTCTCCTCCTCCGGAATCAACAGAGTCTCATCCCCTATCAGCCATCTTTTCACCTGGAACCTTATCAACAACAGATTCAAGCTCTGTTGTTGAATTCATTGGTGCTGATCAAAAAAATAAAAAAATGAGCATTTTTAAAAAAATCAATCGTAAAGATCGAATGGCTTTAGAGAGGCAACATCCAGAATTAGCAAAAACCCTCCTTAGCTCTACGAATGCAGATGAGATTGACGTCCCTATGTTAGGTAAAGGTACATTTTGTTTTGTACTATTAGGTAAAAATGAAGATGGAAAATTCCATGCCGTTAGAGAGATATTAAATCAGCAAGAATTAACATCTAATATGCAAGGTGATATTGCTCGCGGCCAAGTTCTCTTTGATACCTGTATTGAGCTTGAGATGCAAAAAAAATTAAAAGACGCTGGATTAAATGACCTTCTTCTATTAACAGAAGAAGCTGTCTTAATAAGAGACAATAAACAAATTCAAATTTATCAGTTTTTGCCCTTGGCAGATCTTGGTAATGGTAAAGATATTATTCAACGAATAAACTACCTTTCCCCGACAGATAAAGATGATTTTTTTGATTACATGGCAGAGCAATTACTTCACGCCATGATACAAATTCATGATGCAAATGTAGCCATGAATGACATCAAGCTGGATAATATTTTATTTACTCGCAAAGGCCTTATTTCATTTTCTGATTTTGGAGCGGCTTGCTACCTAAATAATCAGAATCGACTAAAAATAGCCTCTGCACTAAAAGATATAAATTATCTTGCACCCTATGCCCATAACATGCCTAATTGCTCAGATTCTGAAAAATTAAGACGATATCAACGGCAAGACTTATGGTCATTAGCATTGACGATGCTAGCACTTAAAGATATCGAGATGGTTCATCGCTTTATGTCTGCTGTTATCCCACGAAGAAAAATATTTTTAGCTACTAATATTGGGGCTAACGTAACTCCACTTGATGACAGTCAAGAGCTAACCGCTTTCTTAGACCTATCTGAAGATTGTTATACTTCAGCAGAATACAAGCCGGATTTATCTACAAGTTTACTATCTATTTACCAGGAAGAGCTCACTCAGCATATATTTCAATCTCATTCATTTCTTACACTCAGCACCCAATATCAAACTCTTTTCCAGCAGATGCTTAACCTAAATACTGACGAACTAAACCTAACTATTGACTTAAAAAGTCTTATGAAAGAATTTAATAAATCCGCCGTTAGCCATACAAAAATAGAAACATTATTAAGTAAATTTGTAACGTTACCCAAGCCACCATTTGATGCTTATATTTTTGAAAAAACCAAAAGTTTAATTGAATTTTTGATTGATAATATGTTTCCTACACCGTCTAAAAAATTATTAATTAGTGCATTAAAAACATCTTATCCTGGCGACCTAGCGAATTGCTTCTCTCCTTTAATGAAGCAGTTTGCCCGCGAGTTATTAATAGCTACGCCTTATACAAAATGTATCCATCCTCACAATGTGCCGACATTATCCAATTCGGGTAAAATAAGTTTGTTTCAAACCAATCAGCCATCATTAGAATCCATGAAAATTGATATCTCACCGGAAGATGTGAATAACTTTACCGGGATTTTAATTAAGTTTTCAAATGGAGATATAGCCCATTTAGAAACAATGCAACAGCTAGAGAAGATAATAAAAAATAAATACATGAAACGCACTTTAACGACTGCATTTGCACCTCTTTAACTGCTGTGAACCTCCCATCTTCAAAGTTACCCACAGTTTCATGGGATAAGTCTGTGCATAACCCGCTTAAAACCGGTGTACAGTAAATGTAGCCCGGATGAAGCCACTGCCGTCATTGCTAGCCACTACTGTCATTGCTAGCCACCACTGTCATCCTGAGCGTAGCGAAGGATCTCCATCTAGAGGAACAGCTGCAATCCATGGA
>JBAQCP010000216.1:0-3650 GCA_049294295.1 Gammaproteobacteria bacterium
CGATACTTCTGCTGTATGTTTGAAATGGGTTCCCGCTTTCGCGGGAATGACAGTAGTGGCTCGCAATGACGCAGTTACTCCATCCAAGCTACTAAGGCCCACTCCTCACCCCCACCATTTGCTGCTCAACTACACTCCCTATATACTACCGCTTTTCTTGCAGAGATCCTGACATGACCGAGCCTCAAGTAACCATATTGGTGCCTAATTATAAAACATTAGTGCTAACTAAGCTGTGCCTTCGATTACTGCGTAAGCACACAGAAGCCAATCTGGCTCATGTCATTGTTATCGACAATGATTCCCAAGACGATTCGTTGGATTATTTACGTACAGTATCCTGGATAGAATTAATTGAGCGTAAGAAGCTAGAAGGCGAGTCGGCTGTACAAGGCCACGCTCGTGCGTTAGACATGGCATTGGAGCGAGTTAAGACGCCTTATGTATTATCTATTCATACGGACACGCTGGTTAAACACCCGCAGTGGTTAAATTTTTTACTGAATCAATTTAATCAAAATCCTGATCTCGCTGGCGTCGGTTCGTGGAAGTTAGAGTCTAAGTCTTGGCTGCGACGATCGCTTAAGTTAATAGAGCGCTATCTTCAGTTAGGTTTTTACCGGTTAACAGGCAAAACCCAGCATGGTTTAGAAGGTATTGGTAAGAATTATTATTATTTACGCAGCCATTGCGCTATGTATCGCATGGATTTGGTGAAGCAGGTAAATGTACATTTTGGTGATGGTGATATGGTAGCAGGCAAAGACATGCATAAGCGTTTAGTTGAAGCTGGCTTTGATATGCGCTTTTTACCGTCAGAAATATTAATTAAATATTTAGAACATATTAATCACGCAACAACCGTATTAAATCCACATTTGAGTACTAGGCAAAAGAGTGTTGATAAAGGGTTGCGCCGTATTGAAAAAAGTCTTGAGCGTATGAATGCGAAGGCTATTTTAAATGATAATGCTTTAGATACTTAATATAATGTAGCCCGCATGAAATGCGGGTTTTTTTGGCCTATTCGTTATATTGAAAACCAAAACGCTCAAAATGCCCTTCCAGCTCATCAACATTATTGAATCTTATGCGTAGATAACCGCCGCCTCTTTCTTCACTTTCTATTTGAACTCGATTACCAACATGCTCAGATAAAGACACTTCTAAATGTTTGAGATTGGTATCGCTATACGGGCCTTCAGCAGGATTAATAGCGGCCATTTGCAATTTTTTAGCTTCTGCTTCCATCTTTCTGACATTCCAGCCTTTTTGTACGCATTTTTCAGCTAATTCAATTTGCTGGTGCGCCTCAAGGCTTGCCAATATTTTGCCGTGTCCTTCAGAGAGCTGCTTGGTGATCAGCAGTTGTTGAACTTTGGGGGCTAATTTTAAGAGTCGCAAAGAATTGGTGATAGCCGTGCGTGATTTGCCAACGGAGGCTGCTACTTCTTCGTGTAGATAATGAAATTCGTCAATTAAACGTTGATAAGCCATGGCTTCTTCGATTGGGTTGAGGTCAGCCCGGCTGATATTTTCAACGATAGAGGCTTGTAACGTCTGTTCATCTGTATAAGGAAAAACTAAGCAGCTGATATCCGATAAGCCGGCCAATTGTGCGGCCCGCCAGCGCCTTTCACCCGCTACAATTTCATAATGGTTATTTGGCAGGGGTCTAACGACAATAGGCTGCAGTAACCCGCCAGTACTTTTAATGGAATCAGCAAGCTCCTGGAGCTTTTCAGGATCAAAGTGGAGCCTCGGCTGATATTTACCACGTACCAGAAGATCAATTGCTATGTGTTGAAGCGTAGGACGGCGTTTTTGCATGAGGGTAGTGTACTGATTTTTGTATCAATTGTCACCAGCGCGAGCGGTATTCAATCGGGGCGACAGGAGTTGAACCTGCGACCTCTGCCTCCCGAAGGCAGCGCTCTACCAGGCTGAGCTACGCCCCGATTAATTAGTAGTTACGATTAACCACAAAATCACTTAAATCGATTAACGCTTGGCGATAAAGCGAAGGAGCTATATTAACCAAGGCAGCTTTTGCTTTTTCTGCATGCTGTTTAGCAATCTTAGCAGTATAGGCAATTGCATTCGTGGCTTCAAGAATGGTCAGAATTTGTGCTAGATTTTCACTGGAACCAGATTTAATAGAGGCTCTTAGTAATTCCAAGGTGTCACCTTCACTTTGAGACATCGCATAAATTAACGGCAGGGTGCATTTCCCCTCGTCTAAATCTTGCCCGACATTTTTGCCGGCTTCTTCAGAAGAGCTGCTGTAGTCAATCGCATCATCAATTAATTGGTAGGCTAGGCCTAAATGTTCGCCGTAGAGGCGCAAGGCTTCAACATCGTTCTCAGAGTCAGACGACATCATGGCGCCTAATTGCGTTGCGATTTCGAATAATTTGGCGGTTTTACGTTGAATAATTTCGTAGTAAAAGGCTTCGGTTGTATCTGGATTATTGCAATTTGCCATTTGCATGATTTCGCCTTCCGCAATGTAATGCGTGGCTTTGGCAAAAATTTCTAAAATAGTTTGATGTTTTAGTTCGACGACAATTTGAAAAGCGCGGGAATATAAAAAATCACCAATTAGAATGCTTGCATCGTTACCCCAAATCAAGTTGGCGGTTTTATTGCCGCGACGCAAAGTGGAGCTATCAACCACATCGTCGTGCAAAAGAGTTGCGGTGTGAATGAGTTCAATCACAGCGGCTAAATCAATGTGTTTTTGCTTGTCAGGATTAAGTGCTCTTGCGCTTAAGGCAAGCACCAATGGGCGTACACGCTTACCGCCGCAGCTTAAAACGTATTCAATCACTTCCCTGACCATGGGGATGTTAGATTCGAGCTGCGAAATAATAAACTGATCTGTGGATTCAAGATCTTCTTTCACTAAACTGCGAATAGACGCTAACGGCATGTAAATATCCCAAATTTTTTATAGCAAGCTTGAATCCTAGAGAGCAGCGGGCTGGGTGTCAAGGTCATATTACATCTAATGACGATGTTAGACGATATCGTTCTAATGCTGAGCGCTACCGTCAGTACTAAAATAATGTTAAATTAACGTAAGTTTGGACTCAATGGAGAGAAAAAAATGCCTTCTTTTGATATCGTTTCTAATACTGAGCAACATGAAATTACCAATGCGGTTGATCAGACTAACAGAGAAGTCAGCACTCGCTTTGACTTTAAAGGCACCAATGCACGTGTGGAATTAAGTAAAGATAAGCTGACCATTATTGCGCCAACTGATTTTCAGTTAAAGCAAGTTGATGAGATTTTGCGTAATAAATTAACTAAGCGTCAGATAGATATTCGCGTATTAAAATATGAAGATATTAATGTCAATTTGAGTGAAGCTAAGCAAGTTATTGAGATTAAGCAGGGTATTGATACCGAGAATGCCAAAAAGCTGGTAAGGCTGATTAAAGAAGCTGGTCTTAAAGTGCAGGTAGCTATTCAAGGTGATGAGGTGCGTGTGACAGGTAAAAAACGCGATGACTTGCAAGAAGCGATTGCGATGTTGCGCCAGGCGAAAGTGGAGTTGCCTTTGCAGTATATTAATTTTAGGGACTAGGTGGGTGTGTTCATAACAGTTCACAACCCCACTGCTGTCATTCCCGCGCAGGCGGGAA
>JBAQCP010000217.1:0-2618 GCA_049294295.1 Gammaproteobacteria bacterium
ATGGAGATCCTTCGCTACGCTCAGGATGACAGTAGATGGCTCAGGATGACAGTGTAATAAATGCAAAAAAAATATTAATTAACTCATGCAACGGAGAAGTCGCCAAATGTTATTATGGCTAAGTGGATGGCTAGCTAACTATTTCCATTTTTTTCATGTTTTTCAATATCTTACCTTGAGAGCTATTTTAGGGACGTTGACCTCGCTTGCGCTTGCCTTGATTCTTGGTCCGGCTATTATTCGTCAGTTGAGTACACATCGTGTGGGTCAGGTGGTGAGAGATGATGGCCCGCAAAGTCATCTCAGTAAGGCCGGTACACCAACGATGGGTGGGACATTAATACTGATTTCCATTTTATTAAGCACGTTATTATGGGGTGATTTATCGAGTCGTTATATTTGGCTCATTTTAATCGTGACCATGGGTTTTGGGGCAATTGGTTATTGGGATGATTATCGCAAATTAGTGCTAAAGCATAGCCGTGGTATGCCTGCGCGCCAAAAGTATTTATACCAATCTATTTTAGGGTTTGGTGCTGCGCTTTATCTGTTGTTTTCAGCCAAGCTTCCTGCTGAAACGCAATTGTTATTCCCATTTTTTAAAAATGTCTCTATTACACTGGGTCCTGTTTTATTCGTATTGCTAACCTATTTTGTGATTGTAGGATCGAGTAATGCGGTTAATTTATCCGATGGATTGGATGGATTGGCGATTATGCCGGCCGTCATGATTTCAGCCGCTTTAGGTGTATTTGCTTATGTCACTGGCAATATTAACTTCGCTAATTATTTAGCTATTCCCTATGTGCCAGGGGTGGGCGAAGTGATTGTTTTCTGCGGCGCGTTAGTCGGTGCAGGGTTGGGTTTCCTTTGGTTCAATACGTATCCCGCTCAAATTTTCATGGGCGATGTGGGTGCGTTGGCGTTGGGTGCAGCACTGGGTGTGATTGCTGTGATTGTTCGTCAAGAAATCGTTTTCTTTTTAATGAGCGGTATTTTTGTACTCGAAACGATTTCTGTTATTTTGCAAGTCGCGTCGTTTAAGTTAACAGGCAAGCGTATTTTTAAAATGGCGCCTATTCATCATCACTTTGAGTTGAAAGGTTGGCCTGAGCCGCGCGTGATTGTACGTTTTTGGATTATTACGTTTGTATTAGTGTTGTGTGGTTTAGCCACACTTAAGTTGAGATAATAGTATGGCTGATAATCTACACATTATCGTGGGGTTGGGAGCCACTGGCCTTTCTTGTGCGCGTTATTTAAAGGCGCAAGGAATCCCTATGGTCATGATGGACACGCGCGAGGCGCCTTCTAACCTGAAAGAGTTTCAAGATCAATATCCTGATGTGCCTGTTTCGCTAGGCGGTTTTGACAAAGAATTGCTTTCAAAAGCAGCTTGTATTGTCTTGAGCCCAGGTATTGCCTTGCGAGAACCCGCCATTGCCGAGCAGGTAGCGAATGGTAAACAAGTCATTGGTGATGTTGAGTTATTTGCGCGTGCTGTGAAGGCACCGGTGATTTCCATTACAGGTACCAATGCTAAAAGTACAGTCACCACGTTAGTGGGTGAGATGGCGAAAGCGGCCGGTTTTAATATGGAAGTAGGTGGTAACCTAGGCGTGCCAGCCTTGGATTTGCTGATGCAAAATCCTAACGCTAATTTATTTATTTTAGAATTATCTAGTTTTCAATTAGAAACCACGCATTCTTTGCATTCTGCCGTGGCGACTGTTTTGAATATCACGCCCGATCATATGGATCGTTACGATACCGTAGAAGATTATACCAAAGCGAAGCATAGAGTTTACCAACACTGCGATTTAGCGGTCTGCAATCGTGACGATGCAGCGACTGATACCAATGCTAAACGAAAAATTAATTTTACTTTAGCTAAGCCTCAAGCGGATGAATTTGGTTTAATCACCATAGATAAAGCTGTTTGGTTAGCACACGGCGAGCAAGCTTTAATTAATATTCGTGAATTGCCAGTGATGGGTAAACACTATCAAGCGAATGCATTAGCAGCGCTTGCGATAGGTTATGGATTTGGTTTTCCATTAGCCCCTATGTTGGAAGTATTACGTTCATTTAAAGGATTGCCTCATCGTTGCCAGTTTGTGCGGGAATGGAACGGTGTGCGTTGGTATAACGATTCTAAAGGCACGAATGTGGGTGCGACTCAAGCGGCGATCGAAGGCTTGGGTAGTGAGATTGACGGTAAGTTAGTCTTGATTGCGGGCGGCGTAGGTAAAAATGCGGATTTTCATCCGCTGGTGCCTTCTTTGCAGAAATATACTAGCCATGTGGTATTGATAGGGGAAGCGGCTCAGGATATCGCTGCGGCGATTGATGGTAAGGTGCCAACGATGTTTGCAAAAACGCTGGATGAGGCGGTTACTCAATGTGCAGAGCTTGCTAGACCTGATGATTGTGTGTTGTTGTCTCCTGCTTGCGCGAGTTTTGATATGTTTAAGCATTATGCGCATAGGGGAGATGTGTTTATGGAGATTGTGTTGGGGCGGTAAGTGCCTATTGCTATGCCGCTACCGTCATTGCGAGCCACTACTGTCATTCCCGCGAAAGCGGGAATCCATTTCAAACATACAGCAGAAGTATCG
>JBAQCP010000218.1:0-10142 GCA_049294295.1 Gammaproteobacteria bacterium
GATCCAGACTTAGATAAAAACCAGCAAGAAATGACAAATTTAAGCAATTTCTGGATCCCGCGGTCAAACCGCGGGACGACGAAGCTAGAAGTGCAGGGATAAAAAATTATGCGTCGATCCCTCAGCATGCAATGCGGGCTAAATTATCTATAAGATGGACTTGATACCTCAACGATTAAGGTCCCAGCAAATTCTTCCGGCAGTTTTTTCAAACTATCTAATATTGCATCCAATGAATCACATTCCTTTCCCGGAGCCAATTCCTCAACAATACTCACCAAATCATCGAGCAGTGCTTTTTTCATATACTCAAATAACGTTTTTTTCTTTGCACTTTGTAATTCAATAATCGCCTGACAGGTCCATAAAGCAATTTCTTTTAATAAGCTATATGCAGCAGGTACACCCTCGCCATGAATGGACAATACTTTATTTCTAAATTCCTGCGCCTTACTTCTAAAAACTCGCGCATCATCTTGACTGCGATGCACAAAGAATTGCGGCTTGGGGAAATCACTCAAATAGTTTATAGCACCCACATCTAAACCAGCAATTAAACGATCCATGTTAGAAGAATTAGTATTACTCAGTCTTTTATAGCTTCGCCTTCTTTCCATATCCATCGCACTCCTAAATTGGAAGATTATTCTGAGGTACGAAACAAAGAAGTGTCAACTACTAAACAAGGGGATAATGGATACCACTTTGTGATATCCAGATGATATAAGAGGACTAGTACGCTTCTGCTAAACCAGGGCGCAAATAAGAAATAGGAGCTGTTTTGCTGTCTTCAAAGGTCACAAATTCCCACGCTTCTTTATCAGCTAATAACTGGCGTAATAACCGGTTATTTAAAGAATGGCCAGATTTAAACCCGCTGAATTCACCAATTAAGCTAGAACCTAAGAGGTATAAATCACCAACGGCATCTAAAATTTTGTGTCTAACAAATTCATTTTCGTAACGTAAGCCATCTTCGTTTAACACGCGGAAATCATCAATTGCAATAGCATTGTCCATGCTAGCGCCACGCGCTAAATTCATCGCTTGTAACTTTTCAAAATCAGCCATAAAACCAAACGTGCGGGCACGACTAACTTCTTTCACATAAGAAAGACTAGAAAAATCTAAGGTGGTTGTTTTGGTATGAGACTTATTAAATAACGGGTGATCGTAATCCAAGGTAAATGTCACTTTGAAGCCGTTAAATGGTTCGAAACACGCCCACTTATCGTCGTCCATAATTTTGACTTTACGCTTAATACGAATAAAGCGCTTAGCAGCACTTTGCTCTTCAATACCAGCGGATTGGATTAAGAAAACAAATGGCCCGGCACTGCCGTCCATAATAGGAATTTCAGGGGCATTAATATCAACATAGGCATTATCAATACCTAAGCCTGCAAAAGCAGATAAGAGATGCTCAACGGTTGAAACACGAACATCACCCTTGGTGAGTGTGGTAGATAAAGTGGTATCCCCAACATTTTCAGCGCTGCCCTTGATCTCTACCATAGGATCAAGATCTGTACGGCGGAAAATAATCCCCGTATTAATAGGCGCAGGATACAAGACGAGTTCGGCGCGCTCGCCACCATGCAAGGTAATTCCGGTTGCTTTGATGACATTTTTAAGCGTACGTTGTCTAATCATTTCACACTTCTGATTAATCATAGTCTTAATTATCTTACCATGTTGATGTTTTTTTGGGAATAAAATAAACAATAGCTCAAAAAGCTATAAATGCGACTGCCTTTTTATCATCTTTGTTTATCAATAGCCACTATTTTTATACTAATTGCTGAGATATGAACGTAAAATCAAGTAGTTAAGCAGTAACTTGACTACAACCCCGCCTCCCTTTAGGCTGTGATCTGACGCTTTACGCTTATGGATGGAGATACTTGCGATGTGGATGCGGTTATTTGTTGCTTCAATTGTCATTATTGCCGTTATGGTGGGGATTTTAGCACTAGTCCTTTCCTCAAACCGTGAACAGCTAGTCAAACTCATTGTATTCCGAGATTTTTTTGATGTTTCCCTGCCGATACTTGCCTTTGGCGCCCTGATTAAATACTTATGCTCAGGATGCATGCATTGCCAGTCAAAAGATGCTAACAAATGATTATCACACCCCGTGAACGCGATTTAGGCGGCTTTAGCGTCCATCGCATACTGCCTTTTGCAACGCATAAGATGGTTGGTCCGTTTATCTTTTTTGATCATATGGGGCCAGCGGTTTTTACGCCCGGTAACGGCATCACTGTCCGCCCTCACCCGCATATGAATCTGGCCACGGTGACCTATCTTTTTGAAGGTGTCATTTGTCATCGCGATAGCCTAGGCAACAGACAGCTGATTGAGCCGGGTGCTATTAATTGGATGACAGCAGGACATGGCATTGTTCATTCGGAAAGAACACCGGATGATGTAAAAGCAACTGGAAGCCGTGCCAACGGTATTCAATGCTGGGTAGCTATGCCTGAAGATCAGGAAGAAATTGCGCCGAACTTTACACATTATGCGAAAGACCTGATGCCAGAATTTTCTGTTGGTGATGTAAAGCTCAAGCTGCTGCTAGGTACTGCATTTGGAAAAACAAGTCCGGTGACTGTTTACTCGGATATGTTTTATTTGGATACGCATTTTCCTAAAGGGGCGAAGCTGACGTTGCCTGCTGCAAATGGTTGGGAAATAGCGGCTTACGTGGCGGAAGGGCGGGTGATTGTAAATCAGCAAGAGGTTTCGCAATACTCTATGGCTATTCCCGAGGTGGGGCAGACCTTAGAGATTGAAGCGCTGGAAGATGCTAGGCTAATGTTGCTTGGTGGTGCTGCCATTGGTAAGCGTTATATATATTGGAACTTTGTTTCTAGCAGTGCGGATAAAATTGAACAGGCTAAAAAAGATTGGGCATTAGGGCCAGGGGAAGCAGGTAGTCGCTTTCCTAAGATTCCTGGGGATGATCAGGAGTTTATTCCGTTGCCAGATGAGGTGAATCCTAAAGGGACGGTTATGTAATTTTTCACTACGCTCTAACGCAATTCCACAACATTTAATTAGAACTCCTTCCCCCTCAGGGGGAAGGTGCCCAACGGGCGGAAGAGGGAATCAAATCTTCTCGCCCACCGCATGTATTCAAAGCGATTGCCAGGGTCTGATTTGCCTTACCTTTTTTCGGCACAGCTGATTAGCAGGTATGTGGTTCAATCAGGCCGGCTCACACTGATCCTCATTGCATTTGTGGAAAGGAAAGCTGGCGGAGACCGGGATTGCTCTGGAAGTAAGCCTTCAAATCTTCAGAATGGGGACAGCTGCGCCGAAAAAAGTAAGGCAAACCATCCCTCATCTGACAGTGTTTAAAGATAAAAAGAATTGCTGTTGTAGCCTGGATGTAGCGTAGTGAAATCCGGGTTGTTGGTCTGAGCAAACAAACACGGATTTCGCTACGCTACATCCAGGCTACACTCATGTGAGAAATCTTGCACGAACGCCCTGCCTGGCTCATTCGGCTTAACTACATAGTCGACATCAATCGCATAACCTACTACCGCAATCAACTTATCGCCGATAAACAATAATGGAATACGATCACGCAACCAAATCGGTACCTGCCATTCTTGGAATAAATTCTTTAAGGTATGCGAACCTCGCCCGGGCAAGTTAATGACTTCTCCACCCCGCCTAAATCTTACTGTCACAGAATTAACTGCTTGAGACAATCCTTCAGCACTTGAAACTACTTTTAATCGTAATCCTGATATCTCCAGCTCACTAGAAAAATCCCACTCTTTTTCTTGCAGCACATCTAGCGGTAATAATGCATCCATCAGGTATAAATCATCTTGATAACGTCTCACTTCAATATCACCCCATTGTACACAGGGAAAACGATCTTTAGCGGCTGTTAATACAGATGTACAAATTGATTGTAACCTTTTTGTATCAGGTAACAGGAAGCCTTGCTGATCTATCCAGGCACGCAATAATAATCGACGCTTTTCTATAGGCAATGTTAGTAATTGAGAGACGGATAATGTATCGGGCTTGGAACCTGCTATTTGCAATAATTCTTTTTTTGAAAAATCATCTAGCAGAGCTTGCGTTTCTGAACAATGTGCAGCACTTCGAGCAATAGATTTTGTAACGCCTGGCCAATGCTTTTTTAATAAAGGTAAGATGTCGTTTCTAAGAAAATTTCTGCTGAAAGTCGTATCTAAATTTGATTCGTCTTCTATCCAGGTTAATGCTTGCTCTGCAGCATATGTTTCTAATGCTGCCCGTGTAAACGCTAACAATGGCCGACCTTGATAACCTTGTGCAAAAGACTTCATGCTAGGCATAGCAGATAAACCTTTAGGACCTGCTCCTCGAAACAACTGCAACAGCATCGTTTCTGCTTGATCATCTTGGTGATGCGCGGTTAATAGCACATCATCTTTCTCTAGCAAACTGGCAAATGCCTTATAACGCCCTTCACGCGCAACTTCCTCCAGACTAACCCCATCACTCAAATCAAGCTGCACTGCACGATGATAAAAAGGAATACTCAACTCTACGCATACCTGCTCACAATGCGCTGCCCAAATATGAGCATTAGGACTCAATCCATGATTGATATAAATAGCGTTTAATTTAATCGGAAGTGAAACACGTAGCGAGGCGCATGCATCTAGTAAAACAGTTGAATCAAGGCCGCCGCTAAAACCCACCCAATATGTCTTATCAAATCCATATTGGGTGCAAAAGTCAGCAACAGCCCTAATTAATCTACTCATGCAATCCATAAGACATAATGCGCTGATAGCGCTCTTCTAATAATTTAGGAAGAGGAATAGATTGTAAGTCTGCTAGTTGCCTAACAAGCTGTTGTTTGATAGTAGCTGCCATCACATCGTAATGACGATGTGCACCACCTAACGGCTCAGGAATCACGCCGTCAATCAAACCCATCTGTAAGATTTTATCAGCTGTTAGGTTCATGGCTTCTGCAGCAGTCGGCGCATGTTCTGCGCTTTTCCACAGAATAGACGCACAACCTTCAGGTGAAATAACAGAATAAACAGAATATTGAAGCATAAAGACGCGATCACCTACACCTATCGCTAATGCACCACCCGAACCACCTTCCCCAATCACTGTACAGATAACAGGTGTTTTAAGTTTAGACAGTACAAAGAGGTTACGTGCAATCGCTTCACTTTGATTGCGCTCTTCTGCGCCAATACCAGGATAAGCACCAGGGGTGTCGATAAAGGTTAAAATAGGCAGCTTGAAGCGCTCAGCCATTTTCATCAATCTTAAGGCTTTGCGATAGTCTTCAGGATTAGGCATACCAAAGTTACGCTCTACCTTCTCATTGGTCTTACGACCCTTCTCATGACCTATCACGACGACTGGCTGGCCTTCTAAACGCGCTACACCCGCAATAATGGATGGACCCGCAGATAGGGCTCTATCCCCATGCAATTCATCAAATTCAGTAAAAATTCGAGAGAGATAATCAATCGTATGAGGTCTTTGTGGATGACGGGCAAGCTGAGTCACCTGCCAAGGTGACAAACGACTAAATGTGTCTTTAATCAAATGGTTACATTTATTTTCTAAACGAGAAATTTCTTCGCTTAGATTAATATCAGCATCTGTACCAACCATGCGCAATTCTTGGATTTTTGCTTCCAATTCGGCGATGGGCTGTTCAAAATCAAGGAAATTGATATTCATAATTAACCTGAGTCTCTAAATAATGTGGTGTATTCTACCTAATATTCTTAGGCGTGACTAACCTAAAAAATCTGTTAATGTATACATGACATTAGCTATCTCTTAAAGGCCCCCTCATGGAACCAAAATTTGTACACTTACGCCTACATACGGAATTTTCTCTAAGCGATGGCTTGTTGACCATTCCTGCGCTTATAGAAAAAGCCGCCATATCAGAGATGCCGGCAATAGCCATTACAGATATGGGCAATTTATATGCCACCGTCAAATTTTACCAAGCTGCTCTGGAGGCGGGCATCAAACCCATTATTGGTGCTGATGTACGGGTATTTAACGAAAAAGAGAAAAAAACGCAACGCTTCACCTTACTCTGCAAAAATAACGAAGGTTATAAAAACCTCGTTAAATTGATTTCACGCAGCTTTTTAGAAGGTCAAGCAGATGGCGTGCCAACCATTCAAAAAGATTGGCTCACCACACTAAACACGGGATTGATCGCGCTGTCAGGCGCAGCGGAAGGTGATATCGGGCAAGCCCTCTTAAACCATGACATCAATGCCGCAACGGAAAGCTTACAATATTGGCAAGCACTATTCCCCAATCGGTTCTATCTAGAAATTTCGCGTGTCGGCAAGCCAAATGAACATCTTTATATTTCACAAGTCGTAAAATTAGCAGAAAAATACACCATACCGGTGGTTGCTACTAATGATGTACGCTTTTTAATGCCTGATGATTTTGAAGCACATGAAGCACGTGTCTGTATTCAAGACGGCGTTGTATTAGACGACCCTAATCGTTCTAAAAATTACACAGACCAACAATACTTCCGTAATCAAGAAGAAATGGCAGCGCTGTTTGCTGACCTACCTGAAGCCTTAACAAATACCGTTGAAATTGCAAAACGTTGCAATGTGACTTTTGTATTAGGCAAAAGCAGTCTGCCGCACTTCCCTGTTCCTGATGCCTATACAACTGAAAGTTATTTATGTGAAGTTGCACGATTAGGATTAGATGACAGACTCCGTACCTTTATGGATTTCAACGCAGATAATTTTGCAGAATTGCGCCGCCCTTATGACGAACGTTTGCAGCGTGAATTAGACGTTATTAATAAAATGGGTTTTGCAGGTTACTTCTTAATTGTTGCTGACTTTACAAAGTGGTCTAAAGATAATGGTATTCCTGTTGGCCCTGGTCGTGGTTCCGGTCCTGGATCACTTGTTGCCTACTCATTAAAAATTACCGATCTCGATCCATTAGCATTTGAATTATTATTCGAACGTTTTTTAAATCCAGAACGTGTCTCCATGCCTGACTTTGATATCGATTTTTGCATGGATGGCCGCGATCGTGTGATTGAATATGTGATGGAAAAGCATGGTCACGATAGTGTTTCGCAAATTATTACTTACGGCACCATGGCCGCAAAAGCGGTAGTACGCGACGTCGGCCGTGTACTTGCACTAGGTTATGGCTTTGTCGATAAAATCGCAAAACTTATTCCGTTTGAAATAGGCATCACCCTTGAAAAAGCAATGGAACAAGAACCTTTGCTACGCGAACGCTACAATCAAGAAGAAGATGTTAAAACCTTAATTGATCTTGCTTTAAAATTGGAAGGCTTAACACGTAATGTTGGTAAGCATGCCGGTGGTATTGTTATTGCGCCTGGCAAACTAACAGATTTTGTCCCGGTTTATTGCGAACCTGGTGAAGCCACCCATCCTGTTACACAATTTGATAAAGATGACGTTGAATTAGTCGGCCTCGTTAAGTTTGACTTTTTGGGTTTAAAAACCCTAACGATTATTGATAGAGCCTTACGTGTTATCAATCAAACACGAGCTTCAAACAATGAAGCCGCTATCGATATCAGCTTAATTCCTTTAAATGATGTTGAAACGTTTAAGCTATTAAAGGCTTACAAATCAACTGCCGTATTCCAGCTTGAGTCTCACGGTATGCGCGATTTAATCAAACGTCTGCAACCTGACTGCTTTGAAGATTTAATTGCGTTAGTCGCCCTCTTTCGTCCGGGTCCATTACAATCCGGGATGGTTGATGACTTTATTAACCGTAAGCACGGTCGCGCAAAAGTTATTTATCCACACCCTGATTTGGAACCTATCTTACGCCCCACTTACGGTACGATTGTCTACCAAGAACAGGTTATGCAAATTGCGCAGATATTAGCAAGCTACACACTGGGTGCTGCTGATATTTTACGGCGCGCAATGGGTAAGAAAAAGCCTGAAGAAATGGCAAATCAACGCCAAATTTTCTGCGATGGTGCAGTTGCACGCGGTGTGAATGTTGACACGGCCACCTCTATTTTCGATTTAATGGAAAAATTTGCAGGTTATGGTTTTAATAAATCTCACTCTGCGGCTTACGCACTAGTTGCTTATCAAACAGCTTGGCTCAAAACACATTACCCTGCTGCTTTTATGTCTGCCGTACTTTCTTCTGATATGGACAGAACAGAAAAAATCATCGTGCTATTAGATGAATGCCGCAGCATGCGGCTAGACGTTGCCTCTCCTCACATTAACACTAGTGAATATTTCTTCAAGGTAGTCGACGATACCAATCTAATGTATGGCTTAGGAGCCATTAAAGGTGTTGGTGAAGCGGCAATTGAAAATATCGTGCTTGCCCGAAAAGAAGGCGGCGACTTTAAAGATTTATTTGATTTCTGTGAGCGTGTGGATTTACGTAAAGTTAACCGACGAGTGCTTGAAGCATTAATTAAAGCAGGCTGCTTTGACTTCACTAATCAACATCGTGCGTCATTAGTTGCCTCATTAGGCAAAGCACTTCAACAAGCTGAACAATCGCTGCATAATCAAACTTATGGTCAGCATGATTTATTATTAAGTATGATGGATAATAATGCCGTCAAAACACCAGAATATGTTAACACTGATCCTTGGACAGACCATATTCAGTTACAAGGTGAAAAAGAAACATTAGGCTTTTATTTAACTGGCCATCCGCTAAACCAATATGCTAAAGAGTTAAAAAACTTTACTACCTGCCGTATCGCAGAATTACACCCTAGTGAGTACTCTCATGCGCGCATGGCAGGCATTATTGCGAATTTAAGAACACGACAAACAAAACGCGGGGATCGTATTGCAATCTTTTCATTAGATGATGGTACCGGTCAAATTGAAGTGGTTTGTTTTTCCGAACCCTATCAAACATTCCGTCCTTTACTAGTTGAAGATCAGCTGATTATTGTCGAAGGTGAAGTAGGCATTGATGATTTTAGTAATAGCGCTCGCATTTTAGCTCGAGAAATTTCGACACTAGAACAAAATCGTGCGCGGCTTGTAAAGTGCGTACAAGTTACCTGGCCTGAAAGCCTCAAGCTTGATCAACAACATTTAGCATTATTACTGAAACAACATACAGGGAATTGCCCTGTCGTCATTCGTTATAAGGCTAATGAATCAAATACGTATATTCGATTAGGGAAAGATTGGATGGTAAAACCTTGTGAAGAGTTTTTGATGATGCTGCAAGAGCAGTATAAAGAAGTTGAAGTTGAGATGATTTATTAACTGTAACTATGTAGCCCGGTAAATTTTTTGCCGGGGCTTTTTGTTTGATAACACACGAAAGCCCCGCAGATTAATTACCTAACGAGACCGAAGAAAAACCTCAAAATCCGCTCCTAGCATTCATCTTGGTATAAGCTTTCATTTGTTTACTAGCCTGATCAAGATCTTGCTTTTCTTGCTGACACACAACTAAAAACATAGATAAAAAAGGAATAAGCTGCGCGCTCACACAATTCGCCAATCTTGATTCTGCTTCATTTTTATTATCAGATAACTCCTGCGCTCTTCTGTGGCTTTCGCCACTGATTGGACAGTCTTCCCCTGTACTACTCTTATAACGACCACAAATACTATATACTCTAGGCATACTTATTCCCTCAAACCGTTGATGGCGGCACCGCATCACCTCTTGTGCCTGGCACCGTAATAGCATGAGCCTAAAGGGGAAAGTGAATATTCTACTTTTAATGGAAGCACGGGATAGCTATGTCGAAAAACTAATCCATGTTGCTCTAATGTCTTTAATAGTTGCGTGAGAACTTTAGGTGAAATCCCCTCTATCTCACGCTTCAACTCACCAAATCGATATGTTTTTTGGCTTAATGCGTCAACAATTAATATCACCCATTTATTACCAATGATATCTAACACTAGCCGAGAGGGACATTTTTCCTTGTAAATATCTGCCGTCCGCTCTTTCATGCTATGCACCCAATGATTACGGAGCTATAGTCAAATGTTGTGTACGAGATATTTTGCATTAGGCGGCTGCTCTCTCATTCACTGACCCATTTTCCTCTTCCTGCCGTATACCATTCGTGAATTTCACGTCACGAATAACATCTGCCA
>JBAQCP010000219.1:0-13134 GCA_049294295.1 Gammaproteobacteria bacterium
AATTCACGAAAAGCCCCGGCAAAAGATTTGCCGGGCTACATTCTTAGTGGTACCCCACTCAAAAATAGGCTAATATTCTTCCCCTTCAAGAATATTAATAGAATGTCTATGCAGAACCCAACTTCAATGCAAAATATTAGAAATTTTTCAATTATCGCCCATATTGACCATGGGAAGTCTACCTTAGCAGATAGGCTGATCCAGATGTGTGGGGGGTTGAGTGAACGTGAAATGCAGGCGCAAGTCCTGGATTCTATGGATTTAGAGCGCGAACGTGGTATCACGATTAAGGCGCATAGTGTTACTTTGTACTACAAGGCCAAAAATGGTCAAACGTATCAGTTGAACTTTATTGATACACCTGGACACGTGGATTTCTCCTATGAAGTATCTAGATCCCTCGCCGCTTGCGAAGGGGCTTTATTGGTGGTTGATGCCGGTCAAGGTGTGGAAGCGCAAACATTGGCTGTTTGCTATACAGCACTTGAGCAAGGGCTGGAAGTATTACCTGTGTTAAATAAGATCGATTTGCCGCAAGCAGATGCTGATCGAGTGATTGCTGAAATTGAAGATATTATTGGCCTAGAGGCTCAAAATGCGGTTCGCATTAGTGCGAAGAGCGGTTTAGGCGTAGACGAGTTATTAGAGCGTCTTATTGAGGATATTCCTCCACCGGAGGGCAATTTAGATGCCCCTCTACAAGCGTTAATTATCGACTCTTGGTTTGATACCTATTTAGGCGTTGTATCGTTAGTGCGCGTTAAACACGGCGTGCTTAAATTTGGCGATAAGATGCAGGTCATGTCGACGGGTAAGGCTTATGAGATTGGTGGCTTAGGTGTGTTTACCCCTAAGCGTGAGGCCATGACAGAATTAAGAGCGGGTGAAGTTGGCTATGTTATTGCGGGCATCAAAGATATTAATGGTGCGCCTGTTGGCGATACCTTAACGCACGCACATCGTCCTGCAGCGGACGTGTTGCCTGGCTTCAAAAAAGTGAAACCGCAGGTATATGCTGGTTTATTCCCTATCCATTCAGAAGCGTTTCCGGAATTGCGTGAAGCATTAAGTAAGCTGCAATTAAACGATGCTGCGTTATTTTTTGAGCCAGAATCATCTGATGCATTAGGCTTTGGTTTCCGTTGCGGCTTTTTAGGTATGCTGCATATGGAGATTGTGCAAGAGCGCTTAGAACGTGAATACAACCTCGAGTTAATCACAACAGCGCCGACCGTTATTTACGAAGTATTAACCACTAGAGATGAAGTAATACAGGTTGATAACCCGTCTAAATTACCAGTCATTAATAATATCAAAGAAATTCGTGAACCAATGGCGAAGGCGAATATTTTAGTGCCGCAACAACACGTTGGTAATGTGATTACACTATGTGTTGAAAGACGTGGTATACAAAAAAGTATGTTATTCCATGGCAATCAAGTAGCTCTTGTTTATGAGTTACCTATGAGTGAAATCGTGATGGATTTCTTTGATCGTTTGAAATCGGTTAGTCGTGGTTACGCATCGTTAGATTATTCCTTTACGCACTTTGATGTCGCTGATCTCGTTAAATTAGATATTATGATTAACGGTGAAAAAGTGGATGCGCTGGCAACGATTGTGCATAAAGGTCTTGCTCAATCCCGTGGACGAATGATCACTGATAAGCTGCGCGAGCTCATTCCTCGTCAAATGTTTGATGTGGCTATTCAAGCGGCGATTGGTGCACATATTATTGCGCGTCAAACCGTGAAAGCGATTCGCAAAAACGTAACCGCAAAATGTTACGGTGGTGATATTTCACGTAAGCGTAAGTTATTAGAAAAGCAAAAGGAAGGTAAGAAGCGAATGAAGCAATTGGGTAACGTTGAAGTTCCTCAAGAGGCATTTCTTGCTGTATTAAAATTGGATGATAAGAAGTAGGTAGCTATTATGCATTTTAACTTTGAATTGATTTTGTTTTATGCCACTTTAATTTCTGGTGTACTGGCACTAATAGATATCTTATTTTTTGCGCCAGCTAGAAAGCGTAAAAACAAACAAAAAATGCCGTTAATCATGGATTATGCGCGTTCATTTTTTCCAGTGCTGTTGTTGGTATTTTTATTGCGTTCATTCTTGTATGAGCCATTCCGTATACCATCCGGCTCATTAGAGCCTACGTTGTTAACTGGCGATTTTATCTTAGTGAATAAGTTTGATTATGGTGTGCGTTTGCCTGTGATCCATAAGAACATTATGAATGTGGGTGAGCCTAAGCGCGGCGACATTATGGTGTTTCGTTGGCCGCCTAATCCATCCGTTGATTTTATTAAGCGGGTGATTGGATTGCCTGGCGATCATATTAGCTATGTGAATAAAGTGCTAACCGTCAATGGTCAAGTGGTGCCTCAATCAGATTTAAAGATCACCATCGCGCAAGATGAAAGCGGTGATAAATGGCAGGCAACGGAAAAAGAAGAAGATTTGTTGGGTGTGAAGCATCATATTTTTATTGATCCTCGTAAGACAGATAAAGAATATAAAGATATCGTTGTGCCAGCAGGTATGTATTTTATGATGGGCGATAACCGTGACGATAGCGCAGATAGTCGTTATTGGGGGTTTGTGCCTAAAGAAAATATTGTGGGCAAGGCCGTGCTGGTATGGATGAGCTGGGATAGTGCTAATACAAAACCGCGTTTTAACAGAATAGGAACGGTGATTCACTAATGAGCGATGAGTTAGTAAAGAGATTAAATTATCATTTTAAGGAGCCTAAGCTCCTTAAAGTGGCGCTTACCCATCGTAGTAAAGGTGGCGAGCATAATGAACGTTTGGAGTTTTTAGGTGATGCGGTGGTTAATTTTATTATCGCCGATATTCTTTACCAGCAATTTCCTAAAGCCTCAGAGGGTGAATTAAGTCGTTGGCGTGCCACGTTAGTTAATCGTGATACGTTAGCCGAGCTTGCAAAAGAATTTGATCTTGGGCCGCATTTATTTTTAGGTCCTGGCGAGTTGCGTAGTGGTGGTAGTGAGCGGCACTCTATTTTATCTTGTGCCATGGAAGCAATTATCGGTGCGGTGTATTCCGATGGTGGTTTTGATGCGGCATTTGATCGCGTAACCGCTTGGTATCAGCCTTGGTTGCAGTCTTTATCAAGTGCGGCTAGCCATAAAGATCCTAAGACGGTTTTACAAGAATATTTGCAAAGTCGTCGTTTGGCATTACCGATTTATGCGGTAGATGCGATCGCAGGTGAGGCGCATCAACAATTATTTACCATCAGTTGCCAAATTGAAGGTGTAGAAGAAAAATCATACGGTAAAGGCACTAGCCGTCGTCGAGCTGAGCAAGATGCAGCGCAAGCGATGCTGGCATTAATTAAGAAATAGAGAATAACTAAAAGAAGAGTGAGTTTAATGAGCGAGTTGAATATTCAAAAAAGTGGTTATGTGGCGATTGTGGGCCGTCCTAATGTTGGGAAATCGACATTATTAAATGGTTTATTAGGCGAGAAAGTGAGTATTACCTCACCTAAACCGCAAACCACTCGTTGGCAAGTCTTGGGTATTCAAACGCGCGACGACGCACAAATTATTTATATTGATACCCCCGGCATGCATACAGAAGAAAAGCGCGCGATGAATCGTTATATGAATCGTGTTGCTAGTTCCGTGTTGTTAGATGCTGATGTCATAGTCTTTGTTATCGATGCCACTTATTGGCACCGAGAAGATGAATTGGTATTAAAAAAATTACAGTCATTAGAAAAGCCTGTTATTTTAGTATTGAATAAAATTGATTTAGTAAAAGATAAAGCTGACTTGCTGCCGTTGATTGATAAGATCCAAAGCAAATTAGACTTTGCAGCGATCATCCCAATCTCTGCCATGAAGCAAGAAAATACTGATCATTTGGAAGATGAAATTGCTAGGCTTTTACCAGCGGGAGAGCAACTCTTCCCTGAAGATCAATTAACCGATAGAAGTGTGCGTTTTCAGGTGGCAGAAGTCATACGTGAAAAATTAATCATTTTAACAGATGAAGAATTACCGTATACAACGACCGTTGAAATTGAGCAATTCCAAGAAGGCGAAAAGCTAACTGAAATTAGCGCGGTTATTTGGGTAGAGCGCCCAGGCCAAAAAATTATTGTGATTGGCAAAAAAGGTGCGCGCTTAAAGAAAGTGGGTATCCTGGCACGCCGTGATATTGAAAAAATGCTAGATGCGAAAGTATTTTTACGTCTGTGGGTCAAAGTTAAAGAAAATTGGACTGACGATGATAAAGCCTTGCGAGGATTAGGTTACGAATGAAGCGAGTAACACTCGAACCTGCTTACGTTCTGCATCGTCGTCCCTATCGAGAAACTAGTTTTTTAGTCGAATTATTTACCCAGCAACACGGCCGCCTGGCCGTTGTTGCCCGCGGTGTCCGCAAAGCTCGCTCTGCTACCCAAGGTTTACTCCAGCCGTTTATCCCGTTATTAGTGTCTTGGTCGGGCAAGGGTGAGTTAATGACCCTGACTGATGTCGAATTAGGCGGTGAGACCACCCCTTTGCAAGGTGAATGTTTGTTTGCAGGTTTTTATCTCAACGAATTATTAATGGGTTTACTGCAAAAGTGGGATGCTCATCCGCCGTTGTATGATTTCTATCAGGCAACCCTTAAAGCACTGCAATCTCCTACGTTAGAGCAAAAATCCCTGCGTATTTTTGAAAAATACTTATTAGAAGAGCTGGGCTATGCCTTGTTTCCTGCCGTTAGCAGCGATGATTTATTTGCGGCGGATAAATATTATCGCTTTGTGCCTGAGCATGGTTTTGTATTAAGTGAGCTGGGTGGGCAAGCTAAAGCTAGCACGCATATTTTCCCTGGTAAAAGTTTGACCGCTATCGCTGAGAATAATTGGGATGATGAAGAATGCCTGCAGGATGCCAAGCGTTTAATGCGTATGGTGTTGATGCCTTTGTTAAATGGCCGCCAATTGCAGAGTCGTAAGCTTTTTACAGCTTTGTCAATGTAGCCTGGATGGAGTCACTGCCGTTATTGCTAGCCACCACTGTCATTATAAGCCATTACTATCATTTTGAGCCACTACTGTCATCCCCGCTTTCGCGGGAATGACAGTAATGGTTTATCGGGAATGACAGTGGTGGCTAGCAATAACGGCAGTGGCTCCATCCAGGCTACACGCGAAGATTTACACCAGCATTACTAATGATATTATTACGTATCGCTAATGAGGAATACCAAACAATGAAACCCATATTACTAGGCGTCAACATCGACCACGTGGCCACCTTGCGCCAAGCAAGGCTTACCCGTTACCCAGATCCCGTTGAAGCTGTATTTGCGGCCGAAAATGGCGGGGCGGATGGTATTACTATCCACTTACGTGAAGATCGCCGACATATCCAAGAGCGAGATGCTGTATTAATCCAGCAAGTCTTACTAACTCGCTTAAATTTTGAAATGGCGGTCGCCGAGCCTATGCTTATATTTGTTGAAAAACTAAAACCCGCCCATTGCTGCTTGGTCCCTGAAAAGCGGGCTGAATTAACAACAGAAGGGGGTTTGGATGTTGTTTCCCAAGAGGCTAAGGTCAAAGAAGCCACTGACCATTTGAAACGTATCGGCGCTGAAGTTTCCTTGTTTATCGATCCTGATGTGAAGCAAATTGAAGCCACTCTGCGTTGTGGCGCCCCGGTGATTGAAATTCATACAGGTGCTTACGCAGATGCAAAAACCGTGGAAGAGCAGCAGCACGAACTGGAGCGTATTATTCATGCCGCCGAAGTTGCCCATCAAGCAGGCTTAATTGTGAACGGTGGTCATGGTTTGAACTATCAAAATGTCCAAGCTATTGCTCGTATTCCACAAATGAATGAATTGAATATTGGACATGCTATTATTGCTAGATCTATTTTCATGGGATTAGAAGCGGCTACCAGAGAGATGAAACGTCTGATGGTTGAGGCGCGGCATATATAATGTTAAAGGATACCAAAATGACAATACGTACAAGATTTTCTCCCAGCCCCACCGGTATGATCCATCTCGGTAATGCACGCGCCGCTTTATTTAGCGCCTTATTCGCAAAAAAACACCAAGGTGTTTTTATCTTACGTATTGAAGATACCGATGCGACACGCTCAGAAGATCATTTTGTCGAATCTTTGCAAGATGATTTGCATTGGATGAATGTGAATTGGCAAGAAGGTCCTGAAGTGGGTGGCCCATATGGCCCTTACCGGCAATCTCAGCGTCAAGAATTTTACGGCAATAATTACGCTATCCTGGAAGGCAAAGGGCTTATTTATCCTTGCTTTTGCTCTGATCAAGAATTAGCAGTGGCACGTAAAATTCAATTATCTCGCGGCCTACCGCCACGCTATTCTGGTACGTGTAAAAAACTAAGCAAAGAAGAAATCGAACAACGTATAGCAGACGGCAAAAATCCTGCTTGGCGTTTTAAAGTGCCTGACAATATCAAAATTGAATTTGTTGATTTAGTAAAAGGATTGCAAACATTCAACACTAACGATATCGGCGATTTCATTGTGCGTCGTGCAGACGGTACGGCACCTTTCTTATTCTGTAATGCAATTGATGATGCCATGATGAAAGTTTCTCACGTATTGCGTGGTGAGGATCATGTTGCCAATACGCCAAGACAAATAATGATCCTGCAAGCGTTGGGTTTACCGATTGCTCAGTATGGTCACTTGTCTTTAATCGTTGGCAATGATGGTACTCCATTGGCAAAAAGACACGGCAGTGCCAGTGTGACTGATATTCGTGGTCAAGGTTATTTACCAGCAGCCATCCTGAATTATTTATCAAGATTAGGCCATACGATGGAAGCGCCTGAGTTGTTAGACTTTGATCATTTAGCGGATCATTTTCAATTAGAAAAATTAAGTCGTTCACCGGCTAGATTCGATACCGATCAATTATTGTATTGGCAAAAAACAGCGTTGCAAGCATTAGATATGCCTGCTCTTTGGGCATGGTTAGGTGATGACATTAAGGCGCAAGTGCCAGTTGATAAACAAGCTTTATTTGCAGAGACCATTAAAACAAACATCGAGTTTCCAAAGGATGCAGCGATGTGGGTTGACGTTTTCTTTAAAGGTGATGCCATTTTAGATGATGCTGGTAAGCAAGTATTGCGTGAAGCAGGTCATGAGTTTTTTGCAAGTGCAGAGCAAGCTGTTAATAAACACGGTATACAGTTATCGCTTGTATTAGCAGATATTAAGCAAGAGTTAGGCGTTGCAGGTAAAAAATTATTTATGCCTATGCGTATGGCATTAACCGGTCAAATGCACGGTCCAGAGCTCGCGCACATTGCAGAGCTGTTGGGTGAAGAAAAAGTAAAAGTTCGTTTAAAACAAGCAGCATCATTAGCTAGTGAAAAGGTTGTCTAAATGCTTAGAATTTATAACACATTATCGCGAGAAAAAGAGATATTTAAGCCTATTGTTCCTGGAAAAGTAGGTATGTATGTTTGTGGTGTGACTGTTTATGATTATTGTCATCTAGGTCATGCTCGTACCTATACTTCTGCAGACATTGTGCTGAAATACTTGCGATTTCGTGGTTTAGACGTCAACTACATCCGTAATATTACAGATATTGACGATAAAATTATTAGACGTGCCAATGAAAATAAAGAAGCGTTTAATGCCTTAGCAGAACGTTTTACCAAAGCAATGCATGAAGATTTTGCAGCACTTGGTTTGTCACCTGCAGATGCTGAACCGAAAGCAACCGATCACATCCCGCAAATGATTAGCTTAATACAAAGTATTATTGCGAATAATAACGGCTATGTAGCAGATAATGGCGATGTCTATTTTGACGTTCGCAGCTTCCCGCATTACGGTTGCTTGTCTCATCACAATATTGAACAACTGGAAAGTGGTGCGCGTGTAGAAGTAAATGAAGTTAAGCGCGACCCTTTAGATTTTGTATTGTGGAAAATAGCAAAACCTAATGAACCGTCATGGGATTCTCCATGGGGTAAAGGACGGCCAGGTTGGCACATTGAATGCTCTGCCATGTCTATGCATTTATTGGGTGAGCAATTTGATATTCACGGTGGCGGCAGAGATTTAATTTTCCCTCATCACGAAAATGAAATTGCGCAATCAGAAGCGGTGACTAAAAAACGTTTCGCTAATACCTGGATACATGGTGGCTTTTTGCAAATTGATAAAGAAAAAATGTCTAAGTCATTAGGCAACTTTGTCACTATTCGCGATGTCTTGGAGGATCATTCTCCTGAAGTATTGCGTTATTTATTAATTGCCAGCCATTATCGTAGTGCTTTGATTTATACCGAAGATACGTTGTTTCAATCTAAGCAAGCATTGGGACGGTTTTACACCGCATTGCGTGGTTTAGCCATCGCTAAAAAACCTGTTGATACTAAATACGAACAGCAATTTATTGCTGCAATGGACGATGATTTTAATACACCTGTCGCCTTGTCTGTCTTATTTGACTTAGCGCATGAGATTCATCGTTTACGTGAAAAGGATAATGAAGCTGCTGCAGGTCTTGCTGCTTTATTAAAATATTTAGGTAACGTGTTGGGTATTTTACAGGCTGATCCAGAAGTATTTTTTCAATCAGCGAGCCAAGATGATATTCAGAAAATTGAATCATTGATTGAAGCAAGACAGCAGGCGCGTAAAGAAAAAAACTGGGCTGAGGCAGATCGCATTCGGGCTGAGTTGACGGCAATGTCTGTGGTGATTGAAGATGCGGCAGGTGTAACCACCTGGAAAAAATTATAATTTGGAGATAACCCCTTAATTATTAAAGATTATCTCCACATCAAATTGAGTTTTGGGCAATGATGGTAAGTGCGCTTTAGATAATCCAGATATCGAAAACAAGACTGTTATTGGCGCTTAGGTAAAACCCGCATTGCATGCGGGCTACGCGCTTCAAGCTAACTATCTTTCGTCATCACTAAAAATAACGCACCACCACCACGCAAAACATGCACTAGTATAGATTCTTTTGCCTTACCCAGTGTCACTCTCAATTCATCAATATTTTTAATTTTTTGTTGATTGATAGAGGTAATCACATCGCCTGCACGTAAATCAGATTGCCAAGCGGTGTTATCTTCTTCTACTGAGATAATCATGACACCTTCAATTTTGTTATGAATGGGGCTTGAAAGTGTAAAATTTTTCATACCTACACCGTAGAAAAACGGATCCATTTTTTGGATTAACTGTTTACGTACTTTCGGATCAGATAGTGTCGCGCTTACTGTAATCGATTTCTTGTTGCGTAATAAATTAATATTTACTTTAGAGTTAACGCGCAAGAAGCCAATAGTATTCACAACATCACTAGCGCCTTTAATGGGGCTGCCATTAACGGAAGTGATAATATCACCTTCTAAAATCCCAGCATTTTGAGCAGGCGAGTAGGTTAATACTTGAGTGACCGCGGCACCTTTTACATTGTCATTATTAAAGGCGCTAGCAAGTTCAGGAGAAATATCTTCAGCACCTATGCCGAGTACGCCACGCTTCACATCACCAAATTGTATCAACTGCTGTACGACGCTTTTAGCCATGTTAGCAGGGATGGAAAAGCCTATGCCAATGCTGCCATTAGAAGGAGCTAAAATAGCTGTGTTGATACCTATTAAGTTACCTTGCATATCTAGCAATGCACCGCCTGAATTGCCAGGATTAATAGGCGCATCTGTTTGGATAAAGTTTTCATAGTTCTCAATACCCAGCGTACTTCTGCCTAACGCACTAATAATGCCAGAGGTGACTGTTTGATTAAGACCAAATGGGCTGCCAATCGCAGCAACAAAATCACCCACTTGGATTTTATTAGAATCTGCTAAAGGTAAGTCTGTTAGGTTTTTGGCTTTAATTTGCAAAATAGCGACATCTGATGGCTTATCTAACCCCATAATTTTAGCTTTGAAATGCCGCCCATCACTTAAAGTGACGATAACGTTTTGTGCATCATTAACGACATGCGCATTAGTGATAATGTAGCCATTTTTGCTATCAATGATGACGCCAGAACCCATAGACAAAAAGCTGTTAGGGATAGCACTTAAATCTTCATTCTCGGTATTTTTGCGTTGACGTTGTTTTTGCACTTCACGCAAGGTATTAAAATCAGTAATTTTGATTTGTGCGCGAATATTAACAATAGCGGGCATTACTTTTTGTAACATGGGGGCAATGCTGGTATCAACTGGTGGGGGAGGAGCTGCCAGGGTGATTGTGCTTACTAGTAAAATAAAAAGGGAAAACAGTTTTCTCATTTTGTATCTCCTATCCAAATCATGCTAGCCAAACGACCAGAATTTCCTTTGTCACGCCTGTAAGAGTAAAACAAATCTGCTTGGGTATAGGTGCAGTATTCGCCGCCGTAGATCGCATTAATCTGTTGCTTGTGTAAACGTATTTTAGCAAGTTGATATAAATCGGCTAGCCATTTATCAGCCGCGTGCTGTTTGAACGCGTGCTCTGATTCGGGGTGCTTGGTTACAAAGGCATCGTAAACATCTTTGCCCACTTCAAATTTCTGAGGGCCGATTGCAGGGCCTAACCATACTAATAAGTCATCAGCGGGCTGCCTTAAACCTGCAAGGGTGGCTTCTATGATGCCATTGGCGAGGCCCCGCCAGCCAGCATGCATAGCTGCAACATGCGTACCTTGTTTGTTGCAAATTAGAATAGGTAAGCAGTCAGCGGTCAATACCGCACAAACACGGTTTGTTTGATTAGTGAAGCTGGCGTCAGCGATTGCTTTTTTATTATCAGGAGTGGCTTCAACAGCCGTTGCACTATGGGTATGTTGATCGAGCCAAATGGGATCACTGGGAAGGGGAATGTTGCCTACTGGGTGAGGATCTGCGGTACGCAATGTGGTGTAAGCCATTATTTGTGTAGGAGCAGGCCAGTTAGGTTGAATAAATGTCATTCCAAATCCCCTGTTTGATTAAATGCATTTGCCGTTATTGCGAGTGTAGCCTGGATGAAGGATTGCTGTCATACCCGCGAAGGCGGGTACCCATCCCTAATACAACCCATTAGCAGATATATACCCACACTATTTTTTGTATGATGGATGGGTACCCGCCTTCGCGGGTATGACAGCAATCCTTCATCCAAACTACACTCTACTCAATAGCAATCTCTATTCCGATCAGTCAGCCGGATTGCTGATAAAATCATTACGTAAAGAGAGAACCAATTGTTGCATATCCTCTGGTAAATCAATTTCCCATCTTACCCATTCGCCTGTGGTTGGATGAATGAAACCTAATCCAAACGCATGCAGGGCTTGGCGTCTAAAGCGTCTTAATAATTCAATTAAGGCAGGCGCCATATTTTTGGTTAATTGAACGCGGCCACCATAAGTAGGGTCACCCACAATAGGATGGCGAATGTGCGCCATGTGCACGCGAATTTGATGCGTACGTCCGGTTTCCAATTGTAATTTTAATCGTGTATGCGCGCGATATTTTTCTGCAATACGATAATGAGTAACGGCTGGTTTGCCGGTATCACTAACCGCCATGCGTTTACGTTGCAGATGATGTCGCTCTATCGGTGCATTCACCGTGCCGCCGCTAATCATGCTGCCATAAACAATGGCCTGGTATTCACGTAAAATTTCACGTTTTTTTAACTGTTGAGAAAGATTTTTTAGTGCTTTTGCGGTTTTAGCAACGACCATTAAACCAGAGGTATCTTTATCTAATCGATGCAAAATACCGGCGCGAGGTAAATCTTTTAATTCAGGCGCATGATGCAACAAGGCATTTAATAATGTGCTATCTGAATTACCTGCACCAGGATGTACCACCAAGCCAACGGGCTTGTTGATAATAATCACAGCTTCATCTTCATATACAATATTAAGATGAATATCTTGGGCCTTCCACGCAGGTTGCGGTTTGACAAAGGCATTGACCTCTATCGCTTCCCCGCCTTTTAAGCGTGTTTTGCCTTTGGTTGTTTTTCCATCAACAAGGATGGCGCCAGTTTCTATCCAATCCTGAATTTGCGTGCGTGAGTAGTCAGACATTAGCTTAGCTAATGCTTGATCTAGGCGTTCGCCTGCGTGGTCTTCAGGGACCACTAATTGATAGTTTATTTTATCTGTCATAAGGCGATGAATGATGACAGAAATTAGTTTACAATGCGAGCCAAAACCTGGATTGATAGGATATTGTTCATGAAAAAAGCTCTCGTTTTGTTGCCTTTATTAGCTCTTTTGGCAGGTTGTTCAACAGCAACCGATTCTTCAGATGCATATAAGGGAGAAAATCAGCACGAAATTTATGCAAGAGGAAAGGCATCCCTCCAGGATAAAAGCTATGCCGAAGCGATTAAACGCTTTGAAGCGCTAGATGTGCAATACCCATTAGGTGTTGATACTGAAAACGCACAGCTGTATTTAATTTATGCATATTACCAAAAAGAAGAGTATACCTTAGCGTCTTCTGCGGCAGATCGTTTTATTCGCTTACATCCTGCTAATCCATACGTTGACTATGCGTACTACATGCGTGGTTTATCTGATTATTATCAAAATATGGGTATTCTTGAGCGTATCTTTGCGATTGATTTGGCAACCCGCGATTTAGTGCAGCTTCAAAAATCCTATAACGATTTCAGTGAGTTAACGCAGCGCTTCCCTAATAGCCAGTACACGCCAGCAGCGCACCAATATATGATTTACCTCAGAAATATTATGGCTGCTCACGAGTTGCAAGTAGCTAAGTATTATTACAAGCGTAAAGCGTATGTTGCTGCAGCAAATAGAGCATCAGATTTAGTGGCGCATTATCAAGGTGCACCATCAGTGAAGGATGGTTTAGTGGTGATGGTGAAGTCTTATCGTCAGTTAGAATTGGCTAAGCCTGAACAGGATGCGATGGCAGTGTTGGAATATAATTATCCTGGTACGAAAGTAAATTAAATATTGTCATTCCCGCGCAGGCGGGAACCCATCCATAACATTCCCGGCTTTGGGAGGCATCTATTTATTGTTACTTCATCTGTAGCAGCTCAGCCCCGGGTTGCTCTGCCGCCGTCATTGCGAGCCACTACTGTCATTCCCGCTTTCGCGGGAATGACA
>JBAQCP010000220.1:0-7306 GCA_049294295.1 Gammaproteobacteria bacterium
TGTCATTCCCGCGAAAGAGGGAACCCATTTATAACGATACTTTTGCTGTATGTTTGAAATGGATTCCCGCTTTCGCGGGAATGACAGTGGTGGCTCGCAATGACGGCAGTTCGCTATATAAACCCCTAAAGCTTTATGACTTCCTTCTCACCCGCACTAGGCCAAGCAACTACCTCACCACCATCATGCCAAGCAGCTAGCACAATACGAGTAGCCGGTTGACCATTAATCTCAAGTGAATGAAAGTTTGGCTTATGCGTATGCCCATGAATCAAATAATTCACGCCATGCTTTTGCATAACAGCTTGCACGGCAGCAGGCGTTACATCCATTTTATTAGCAGGCATCGTCAGCGTGTATTGACGACTTTTATTCCGCATATTATCTGCAAATTTTCGACGCCAGCTTAATGGTGCTAATTTAAATAAAAATTGTATCACTGGGTGATGGAACCATTTACGCATTTTCAAATACGCTAAATCTTCTTGGCAGAGTGTATCGCCATGCATTAATAATACCGGTGTGCCATATAAATTAATTTTTTCTTCTTCTGCCAGTAACTGACAATTCGTCAATCGCGCAAATTTTTTCCCAATTAAGAAATCACGATTACCATGCAGGAAATAAATAGGGATACCTTTTAGGGCTGTCTGACGCAACGCTTGAATAATTTGTTGATGAAAGGGCGTGTCATCGTCATCACCTATCCAGCTTTCAAATAAGTCACCTAAAATATAAATACCATCGACAGAGGTGTCGCAGTTTGCTAAGAAATTTAAAAAAATCTGTGTAATCGTCGGTTGGTTTTCTTCCAAGTGAATATCGGAAAGAAAATAGGTTTTATGCGTCTGGCTAGTCATTAAATTCATACCTCTCGTACCTGAAGATCTTGGTTTTTAGCGCCCAGCTGTAGGTCAGATTGTACCCTAAAAAATACGCACATAGTTATTCATATGTAAGCATTTTTTAGGGTGCAAGATGGCCTGCAGATGGGATGCTAAAAACCAAGATATTCAGGTATGAGAGGTATATATACTCAGTTAATAATGATCGTAATATCGTATAATAGAGACAAAGGAGGTGCAAAATGAGCTTACTCATTGCAAACACCGATCTTGTATTATGGCAGGACTTAGTCAAAAAAGCAGAAGAAAGCTGCCATATTGATTTAGAAAAAGACCTTGAGGCCTACTTGGTTTCTTTGCTAATCCATTATATGGACAAACCAGAATTAGTTAAGCAATTGTTTGCAAAGACTTTTTTGCAAGCGTTAGATCTTGAAACGCATGCTAGAGACTTTGCGCTGCGCGAAATTGGCGATAAGTGCTTGATTTATTCAGGTTTATTCCCAAAATCAGTATATAAAAAGCAAGTAACAATCAGTTATTTTGTTCATTTAGGTCAATCGTCCTATGCGAATGTTTCTAATGTTTCTAAAGCCGCTACTGATATTTACCAACTCCTAGCTTCCCAATTTGTGAGTTTAATGGATATTTTACAATCAATTAGACTGCAGCCCGATATGTTGCCCTTAGAGGCTTATGAGCAATGGACTGAGGTTGGCAGCAAGCGAGCGCTGCGTATTTTGCAGACTTACACAAAAGGAGCGCCTGCTAAACGTAACTAGTTGTTTAAATATCCAGGACTCTCTAAAATAGCGCTATCTAAGCAACCTGGAGCTTGAATTTTAATGCGGTTAATTTTACTCGGATCCCCTGGCGCAGGGAAAGGCACACAAGCAAAGTTTATTACCCAACAATATCAAATCCCTCAAATTTCAACAGGCGATATTTTACGTGCTGCGATTCAGCAAGGGTCTGAATTGGGCGTGAAGGTAAAGCAGATTGTAGAAGGCGGTAATTTAGTGCCGGATGATATCGTTATTCAATTGGTGCAAGACCGCATTCAGCAACCTGATTGCCAGAAAGGCTTTTTGCTAGATGGCTTTCCTCGTACCGTGCAGCAAGCTGAAGCCTTGCAAAAAATTACCCCTATCGATTATGTGATTGATATCGATGTGCCCGCAGACGTGATTATCAAACGGTTGAGTGGTCGTCGTGTTCATCCAGCTTCTGGTCGTACTTACCATGTGACTAATCAGCCACCTCGTGTAGAAGGCAAAGATGATGAAACAGGCGAGCCGCTTATTCAGCGTCCTGATGACAGTGAAGAAACAGTGCGTAACCGCTTGACGGTTTATCAAAGCCAAACGAGCCCATTGAAAGACTATTACCAATATTTTCAAGCAACGGCTGATACAAAAGCACCAAAATATGTCAAACTAGATGGTACAGCAGCAGTTAATGTCATTACTAATCACATTTTTGAGCTGCTAAATAATCATTCTTAAGGCTGAACGACACACGGAGGTGTTTTGTGAAAAAAATAATACAATCTATCGTTTTTTGTGCTTCATTTTTACTGCTAACCTTGGCACATGCAGCAGATGCCAATTCCCCAGTTGGTTATTGGAAAACCATAGATGATGTCACTGGTAAGCCTAAATCTATCTTACAGATTTCACAAACGTCTAGCCAGGCATTGTCTGGCCGTATTATGAAAATATTCCCAAGCCCAGGCAAAGATGAAAACGAAGTTTGTGAAGCTTGTACAGGCGCTCGTCATAATCAACGTATTGTTGGCATGGTTATTCTTGAAGGATTAAAACAAAGTGCTGCCAATCCAAATGAGTGGAGCGGTGGCAGTATTCTTGATCCTAAAAATGGTAAAACATATCGTTGTAAAGTGACGGTCATGGATGGTGGCAACAAGTTAACGGTTCGAGGTTATATCGGCGCACCTTTATTTGGTCGTACACAAACATGGTTGAGAGTTTCTAGCCCTCGATAGGTCTTAATGCAATAGTGAGCGGGTTGCCCTTTGAGACGGCGCTACGCGCCTCCTCGAAGGGCAACCCCCTTGCTAAAGCAGCAGTTATGTATAGCCCACATTTGCAATCTCCCTCCATTAGAGCGATACTTATACCTAATTCTCTACGTAGAATGGTAACGGATGACAACTGCAGAAACCCTAGCTCACTATGATAGCGAAAAGAAGCAGTTGCTCTGTCAAGGCGACTGGGATCTGTCGCATTTATCTCATCTACAAACCATTCTCCAACAAATTGCCTGGCCAACCAGCGGTCGTTTAACTATCAACGGCGAATCCATTGAGCGTATGGATACAGCCGGTGCTTGGCAGTTAAACGAACTGCAAGCTAAGCTTGTAAAGCTGGGAGTTTCTGTTGAACTACAGTCCTTCCCCAAGGAATCTCAAGAATTATTAACGATCGTCCAGCAGCAAGATAACACGCCATTACCAGATCGCAAGCCACTAGGTGCATTGGCAGAAATAGGGCTATTTACCGTCACCCAATTGAAAGAAGGGAAAGAGTACCTAGCGTTTGTTGGCCAGTTAACAGTTGAATTGCTGCGCATCTTATTTCTTCCACATAAATGGCGTTGGAGTGCCTTTGCTAATGTGATCTATAGCACAGGTTATTTGGGGTTGCCAATTATTGGTCTGTTGTCATTTTTAATTGGTGTGGTTCTCACGTATCAAATGGGCTTACAGCTAAAAACTTACGGCGCTAATATTTACATTGTCGACTTATTGGGTCTTTCTGTTTTAAGAGAATTTAGCCCGCTAATCACGGCTATTATGGTCGCTGGTCGCACAGGTTCTGCTTTTACCGCACAATTAGGCATGATGAAGCTTAATCAAGAGATTGATGCGTTAGATACCATGGGGGTCACTCCTGGCGAGCTCTTATTACTACCTCGTATTTTAGGTCTTACGTTGGTACTGCCATTGCTAACTGTATGGGCGGATATTTTTGGCGTATTTGGCGGCATGGTCATGGCGAATAATATGCTAGGGATTTCATGGTATGACTTTTTGCATCGTTTTCCTAATGTCATTCCATTGAAAAATTTATTAATAGGGGTAGGCAAAGCGCCTATTTTTGCATTATTGATCGCGAGTATTGGCTGCTTTCAAGGGATGTTGGTGAAGGGTGGCGCTGAAAGTGTTGGTCGTAATACGACGCGTAGTGTGGTGTTATCCATTTTCTTTATTATCGTTGCCGATGCAGCATTCTCTGTTATTTTAAGTAAGCTAAAGCTATGACAGAGAGCTCACCTATTATCGATGTTAAAAATTTGCAGACTTACTTTGGTGATACTTGTATTCACAAAGATGTAAATTTGACGGTTAATAAAGGTGAGGTGTTAGGCATTGTTGGTGGTAGTGGCTCAGGTAAAACCACGCTGATGCGTGAAATTCTTTGTTTAACGAAACCAACAGCAGGGTCTATCAGTGTCTTTGGGCATGACGTTATCAATGCCTCTTCAGATACGTTATTAGCTATTCAGCAGCGCTGGGGCGTGTTGTTTCAGCAAAATGCTTTATTTAGTTCGCTTAATTTGCTTGAGAATGTATCATTTCCACTATTAGAGCATACAAATTTACATCCAGACACGATACGTGATTTAGCATTATTGAAAATTCAAATGGCAGGATTACCTATTGAGGCTGCTAATAAATATCCCGCAGAATTAAGTGGCGGTATGCAAAAACGTGCCGGATTAGCGCGGGCGATTGTGCTGGACCCAGAGTTGCTTTTTTTAGATGAACCATCAGCCGGGTTAGACCCTAGTACCGCTGCTAAATTTGATGAGTTAATATTGAATTTGCAAAGCACGATGGGATTAACCATTGTGATGGTTACGCATGATTTAGATAGTTTATGGGCAGTCACCAATCGCGTTGCTTTTTTAGGGGAAGGAGTTGTATTGAGTGTGGAGCCTATGCAAACCTTGGTTAAAAACAAGCATCCACAAATCCAAGAATTTTTCAGCGGTCCCCGCGGCCGAGTTGCTGAGGAGAGTCACCAACATGGAAATTAACCATTATGGATACTAAAGTTAATTATACGCTAGTCGGCATTTTTGTTATTGCATTAATTGCAGCTTTGACCTTTGGTATTATTTGGCTTTCATCAGGATTTTCATTAGCTCAAAATAAAACTTATGCTATTTATATGAATGAATCTGTTTCTGGTCTGAATGTAGATGCCCAGGTTGAGTATAATGGTGTAAGTGTTGGTTCTATAAAGAAAATAGTGTTAAGTAAGAATAATCCTAAATTGGTGCGCATATTAATTGATGTTAAAAGTGACACGCCTATTACTGAGGGTACCGTCGCCTCATTAACTACGCGTGGTTTAACTGGGCTTGCGTTTATTGCACTAAAGGATAAAAGTACCAATATGCGTCCGCTAGTTGCTAAGCGCAATCAAAGATATCCTGTTATTCCAACGGCTCCCTCCATTTTTATGCGTTTAGATACGGCGCTCAATAATCTCACTATTAATATGCAGAAAATTTCCAATGCACTTAATTCATTATTAGATAAAGAAAATTTAGAGTCATTTAAAGAAATTTTAGCGAATACGAAAGAAGTGACTCATGCATTGTCTGATAACAGTGCAAAGCTGACAACTATTCTGAAAAATACGGCCGATGCTAGCGTGAAGATTGAGCCTTTGTTGAGGTCCAGCACAGCAGCAATGAAGGTGCTAGAGTCGCAAACTTTACCAATGACGTATCGCTTTATGTCTAATCTAGATCAGATCACCAGAACATTATCAGAAGTTGCCACTGAAGTTAAACAAAATCCATCTGTGTTAGTTCGAGGCGCAGCGCCTAGATCACCAGGACCAGGAGAGCGACGATGAGACTTCATTTTTTAGGACCAGTGTTTGTTGCGATGATGTTGTCAGGATGTTCGGTGTTCGGGCCTGTTTCGCAAGAGCAACAATCAACTTACGTGATTAATGCTATTCCAAAACCCATCGTTGCTAAACATCAACGTGGCGGCACGTTGTTAGTAACGATGCCAGATACAGCGCCGGCATATAATACAACTCAAATGGCTTATAGTAATAGGCCATTTCAAGTAGGTTACTTCAGTCAAAACCAATGGGCTGAAACGCCAGGACAAATGTTTTTTCCTTTGATCGTGCAAACATTAGAAAACAGGCATTATTATCGTGCAGTGGTTGGCTCACCCTTTGGTGGCCGTACGGATTACACGCTGAATACTAATATTATTGCTTTGCAGCAAAATTATACTTGTAAACCTGCTATCTTGCAGTTGGTTGTTTCCGCGCAATTAAATAGAACGTTGACCAATGAAGTGGTGGCGATTAAGCAATTTGTAATTAGAGTGCCTTTGATGCAACCCAATCCTTATGCGGGTGTGATTGCGGCGAATGAGGCGAGTGTTAGGTTGTTGGATGATTTGATTCAGTTCACTGAGAGCGTGTAATCCGGATGGAGCGCACTGCTGTCATACCCGCGAAGGCGGGTACCCATCCCTAATGCAACCCATGAGCTGAGATATACCCACACTATTTCTTGTATGATGGATGGGTACCCGCCTTCGCGGGTATGACAGCAATGTGCTTCATTCAGACTACACAATTGCCGTCATTGCGAGCGTAGCTTAATCTGCACAAACCGCGCAATCTTCCACAACTTCCGTCAACATATTTGTTTTCTTATCCAGCACGTTAACAGCAAATCCTAAATCATGACGATATTGTTTAGTATGCCAATACTGTTTATCTAAATTCAATTCACTAGTTGCCACCAAGGTCTCAGCACTACAAGACATCACACCATATTTACCGTAATGAGGTTTTTTATCTTTACAAGGATTGGTGATAGTCGCGTCAAATAAAGCGACATCTTTAGCATCCGGTGTGAAATTAAATTGCTCAGCGATTTGTTGAGTTGCAAATAATTCAGATGTACCCGATTTGCTTGCACCAGCAGCTTGTCCGATTGAGCGGCAAACATCGTAGTCAACATTATCGTGTTCATTTTTAAAATGAACAGTCATCGGTTTGTTGTCACGCAGATTGAATATCTTTGTTTCTGTTGGCAGCAATATTTCGCGCGCAGGTACTAACTTGCCATCCACATTAGCAATAAATGGAACGTAAAATGTTTTTTTATTTTTAACGGTTTGGTAAATAAAAACGGTGGTATTAGTGGGTAGCTCTTTGGTTTTAGTAGCAGGGCAGTCATTAGGGTTAGCAAAAGCAACGATTGGGCAGGCGATCAGTAATGCTAATAATTTGTGCTTCATTGGTGTCTCCAGAATAAATGGGAAAGCGTTGCAGTAGATTAAAGAGTCTTGGGGTTAAAATCTAGTGGGGATAGCGCGAGTAGTTGCCTTTCAATTGGTGTAGCCTGGATGGAGCGTAGCGGAATCCGGGTTTATTTGCACAGGCCAACAA
>JBAQCP010000221.1:0-8462 GCA_049294295.1 Gammaproteobacteria bacterium
GCGAGGGATCTCCATCTTAGGGACAGCTATAATAGCGGGAGATCCCTCACTACGCTCGGGATGACAGATGTGCAGACGAAAAAAAACCCGGGGTCGCTGGTGCTTGCCCGGGTTTTCCAACACTATAAGCTTATGCTTCTTGCGGAACGTAGGTCTTCAAACGCTTAGCAAATTTCAACAATGCATCAATGCCTGTTGCTTCTGCTTGCTGACACCATTCTTGCAATGCATCTAATAATTCCTTCTGGCTTGCGGTACTACGGCCCCAAATCGCCTGCAATTTCACGCGATATTGATAAACCACGCTCAAGGATTGGAAATTTTCCAAAACGGCCGCTAAACGCGCTTTTTGGGAGGCTTTCATAATCGAATCATCACGCACCAATACGGTACCCGCTCGACGCAACAATGCCTGACTCGTTTTACAAGCACGCTTCTTTTCTTCCTGCAGTGCAGGTAAAACAACTTCGCTAGCATAGCGAGACATCAACTGGAAGCGATGGGTGATTAATGCTTTCAATGTATCCGTATCAATCATGGATTTAGCGTCATTTGTTTTAAGCTTAGGCACTACACGCTTAGGTGTCGCCAATCTGAAGATTTCCAAAATACGAATAACCATCCAGCCAATATCAAATTCCCACGGCTTGGTGGAAAACTTAGCTGAGGTTGCATACGCATGATGATTATTATGCAACTCTTCACCACCAATAAAGAATGCAATCGGCGTTAAATTACGAGAGCTATCTTTCACTTCGTAATTGCGATAACCCCAATAATGACCAATACCATTCACTACACCGGCCGCGAATAAAGGAATCCAAGCCATTTGGATAGCCCAAATGGTGATACCAATCACACCAAATAATGCCACATCAACACCAAACATGATGGCAATACCTAGACTGTTCCAACGCGCGTATAGATTGCGCTCTATCCAGTCCATCTCCGTACCCTGGCCATAACGCTCCATGGTTTCTTTATCTTTGGTAGCTTGACGATATAGCTCAGCACCTTCAAAAAAGACGGTCTTAATACCTTTAGCCACTGGGCTATGTGGATCTTCATCGGTCTCAACCTTAGCGTGATGCTTACGATGAATCGCAGCCCACTCTTTGGTAATCATGCCAGTTGTCATCCATAACCAAAAACGGAAAACGTGTCTAACGGCTGGATGCAAATCTAACGCTCGATGCGCTTGGCAACGATGTAAGTATATTGTTACTGCAAATATGGTTAGCTGGGTAAAAGCCAATGTAACGACCACATAGCCCCACCAGGGTAGTTGCACTAAACCAAACATAATAAACCCCTCTCTGTATTTTGCGGTATCATACCACACCCCGAACCAACAAACAGGTTAAAAATGCCCGAATTACCAGAAGTTGAAACAACTCTGCACGGAATTGAACCGCATATTATTCAACAAACTGTCGCGTCTGTAGAGATACGTCACCCCCATTTACGCTGGCCTATCCCTAAGGATTTGCTTAAGCTTACTGGTCAGCCATTACTCAATTTATCCAGGCGAAACAAGTATTTACTGTTCACTTTTCCTACAGGCACGATGATATTACATTTGGGGATGTCTGGACGCTTAAGAGTGCTGTCAGAGCCTTCAACGCCCCAAAAACACGACCATGTCGACATTCATTTCGCTAATCATTATTTTTTACGATTTACCGATCCCAGACGGTTTGGGGCCCTTTTGTGGACGACTGAAGACCCACTTACCCACCCATTATTGGCAAATATTGGGCCTGAGCCATTAACGGCGGCTTTTAATGCCGCCTATTTAGCGAGGCGGGCAAAAGGCCGCACGCTGGCCGTGAAGTCATTTATCATGGATGGCAAAGTGGTGGCAGGCGTCGGAAATATTTACGCCACAGAAGCATTGTTTGCGGCTGGCATTCACCCAGAACGTTCTGCCGGAAAAGTAACATTAGCCGAATTTGAAACATTAGTGCCAATTGTTAAACGTATTTTACGGGAGGCGATTAAGCAAGGCGGCACGACGTTAAAAGACTTTACACAGAGTGATGGGTCGCCGGGGTATTTTAGTATTCAGTTAAATGTTTATGGTAAGGCGGGGAAACCATGTTCGAAGTGTGGGACGCCGTTGAGCTCTATTCGGCTGGGACAGCGGGGAACAGTTTTTTGCAGTACGTGCCAGAAGTGAGTGTTTAAAAGCAATTCTTGCGAGCGGGTTACCCTTAGCGATGGCACTTACTATTGCGTCATTCCTGCGCAGGCGGGAACCCATCCATAAATTTACACCGGCTGTATGTTTGGGATAGGCTCCCGCCTGCACGGGAATGACAATAGTAAGTGGTGTTGTCCGCATGCAATGCGGGCAACACCACGACTTACTAAGCTTCCACAGAAGCCTTGGCTTTAAACATCGTCATATCCACTACTTCATCATGATGCACATCTAAACTTGGGCGGTGACCAATGCTGATGATGGAACAATTAGGTAACTCTTTCTTTAGCATGCGATATAAGTAATCTTCATTCGCCATATCCAACATCGATGTGCTTTCATCCATAAACACCCAATCTGGCTTATGCAATAACACGCGAGCAAACGCGACTCTTTGTTGCTCGCCAGGTGAGAGTTTTTCTGACCAAGTCGCCGTCTCATTTAATTTAGGAATTAAATAATCTAAGTGACACTTGCGTAATGCATCTTCAATCGCAGGTCTTAATGCATAACTATCATCATCTGGAAATAAAATAGCTTCTGACAACGGGCCAATTGGCATATAAGCTTTTTGCGAAACAAACATAATGCTTTGCTTGCTAGGGAAAATAACATCGCCCTCGGCATACGGCCATATCCCTGCTAATGCCTTGATAAAGGTACTCTTGCCCACGCCAGAATCGCCTTTTAATAAATAATGACGACCATGAACAAAGGTTTCATTTATATTGGTCAGCAATTGTTTGCCATCAGGTAAGCTCAAATTAACATTGCTTGCGGTAATTTCATTACCTGGCCGCTGAATCGTTTTTAGCTTGTTAATCGCTTCGGTTTTTTCTGTCACATCATGCATGTGATTCACAAATGTCGTCAGACGTTGGCCAACCGCTTGCCATTGAGCAATCTCAACATAAGAATTAACCAGAAAGGAAATTGAATCTTGAACACTGCCAAATGCACGTATTGTTTGCATCAAGCCGCCCAACATAAATACGCGATCAAAATAATTTGGCAGTGCGACTAATAACGGTAATATGACGGCGGTCTGTCCGTAAGCAGAGGTGAACCACAATAATTTCTTTTGGCGAATCAGGATGAGATACCAATTATCGATCACCATTTGAAATAAAACATTTAACGTTTTCTTTTGCTGCTGCTCACCATCATACAAAGCCACATGCTCAGCGTGAGATCGTAAATCAGTTGCCGCAAAACGGAAAGTTGCCTCACGACGCTGTTGTTCAAAGTTTAAAGGGACTAAAGGCTTACCTAACTTTACGGTGAAATAGCTGCCTGCAAAGGCATATAAAATACTCACCCACACCAAATAAGCCGGGATATGTAAAACACCTAGGCTGCCAAGAGGAAGAATTAGTGGGCCAGACAAAGACCAAAGAATAAAAACAAAGGCACAAAAAGTGGTTACTGCACTGACTAAACCAATCGATAACTGAATAGAGTAAGAAACGATAGAAGCAATATCTTCCTGAATACGCTGTTCAGGATTATCTGTTTTTTCATCAAAGCTTTCTAAGTTGTAATACGCTTTGTGCTCTAACCAACGGCCTAAAAATTGCTGGGTTAACCATTTGCGCCAGCGCAGGCCAAATAACTGGGCTATATAAAATCGATAAACAGCCAGGATAATATAAATAGTCGCAATACCAACAAAGGCCAGCATCAATTTCATGGCTAGTTCGCGATTGTAATTTTGCAGGGCATCGTAGAAATAGTTGTACCAGTAGTTAAATACAACTTCAAAGGCAACTAGCGAGACGGTCATCCCCATGGCGACGGCAAAGAAAATATAAGCGTGTTTGCGCTGGTCTGATTTCCAATAGAGCTTGATTAGCCCCCAGATGTTGTAATGAGAGGCTGGTAAGTATTGGTTCATAATCGTCCTTGTGAAATATAATGCTGCTTGGCTTTAGTCACTACCACTGCCGTCATTGCGAGCCACCACTGTCATCCCATCAATCATACTACTGAAATAAATTTGGGATTACCACGCTAGTGATTCAGCTTGGGAGAATAACGCGTAACAGTAAATTCTAGGGAATGTTGAACACGGTTAAACGCCTGCAAGCTTTGCAGCAGCCAACTCAACAAGAAGATTTTGTCTAACGATCCAGGCAAGACAAAGATAAGTGGTAATACAACTGAAATCTGATAAAAAGCCATCGTCGCCATGGATAGATAGCGCTGAGGTAACGCGGTGCTTACCTGCTTAATCATTTTGCCAACTAAGCTGTCTTTTTTTCCTTTCACGGTAAAGAATGTCCAAGTGATCGCGTAGATCACACCTATCCAGGCAAAATAACCGGGTAAGGCATAGGTACCAAAGCGGCCAAGTGAAATGGTGACATCACCCGATAGCAGCCACAACACGTAAATCATCACCCAAAAGGTAGACAGCACACCAATTAAGCCTATCGATAAATCAATGGAATAATTGATGAGCGCGTCTAAATCTCTTTGTACGCGTGCATCTAGCTGGCCTGGCTTTTGCCCAAACCCATTAAATAAATGAGAAGCGTGCTTACGCAGCCAATTACGGCAGCGCACACCAAAAATATAGGTAACGCAGTAGCGAAAGCCTGCAAATAGCAAATAAAATGCCGTCAGCATCCCAGCCACCAACACCAAACGGCTAAGGCCATGCTGCTCGTAGGATTGCAGCGCTTCATAGTAATAGTAGTAATAGTAATTAAATACGGCATCGAGACTAACAAAGGAAAGGGTCAACACCATGACGATAGAGAAAAAAAGATAAGCCGGAAAGCGCTGCTTAGAATGCCAGTAAGTTTTTACCAGCTGCCACGCGGAACGATGAGCAGATAATGACACTCCGCTCGGGTAAGGGTCTTCGTTAGCTTGTTCCAGTTTTTCCATACTATCCTCTCCCCGGGTTTTACCCCTTTCATTAAATACTACTTAAATAAAAAGAATATTTCTATTATCTTTTTTACTAATTATCATCGGATTAAATTGTCGCGAAATATTAAGGGTTCAAGCTATAATTGATAAAATTTTATTAGGGAAATTACTATGCTCAAAGGTATGAGACTAATCAGCGGCCTGCTCTGCACCCTGCTGCTCACCAGTTGCAGCTTTAATCCTTTCAGCGGTAACAACCACACAACGGGCAGCGCAGTAGGCGCAGGGGTAGGTGCAGCAGCAGGTGCTGGATCAGTTGCGTTATTGGGTGGGTCGAAACCACTTATGGTATTAGCTGGTATTGGCGGCGGCATGCTGGGCTACTACGTCACGACACTACGCTTTGATGCCGGCGGCATTATGCATAGCGGCGGCCAGGTTTATCAAGTAGGCGAGTATCTTGGCATCTACATCCCGACAGATAATTTATTTGAACCAAACACAGCTGATTTCCTGCCACAAGCATCGGCTATTCTGGATAGCACCGCCGTCGTGTTACAGCGCATGCCGAATAACAATATCATTATCTCTGGCAACACGAGTGGATTTGGGCGCGCGCGCTGGGAGCAGCGGCTGTCTGAAAAACGTGCGCAAAAAGTGGCAGCCTATCTTTGGGATGCGGGTGTGAGTCAGTTCCAAGATCAGAGCAATGATACCCGTAAATTAAATTACGTTGGCTATGGTGATTACTTCCCACTCGCGAGCGACCAGACGAATGATGGCATTCGAACCAACAGCCGTATTCAAATTACGTCTTATCCGTCTAAAAATGACTTACACCTAGATAAGCGGCATGTAGCAATGCGGAATTTTGGTAGTATGGATGATAGTGCAGCTATTCATAATGCGCCGGCATCTGATCCGTGCGTTGATGGTGATAGCAGAGCGAGCTGTGGAAGCAGTTGGTTGAATTAGTGAAAGCGTGATTAAATCTCGACACATCGACAAACTTTAATTAGAACTCCCTCCCCCTTCGGGGGAAGGAATTCTAGTCGGGCTACTTATTAGAATGTAGAAAATCTGCCAGATCATTAGCGTGATCTTCTTCCTGCTTTAAAATATGCTCTAGCATAATTCTAGTCGTCGGATCTTTATCACCAAACCAAGTGATTAATTTGTGGTAGACCATAATCGCCACCCGCTCAGCAATGAGATCAGTTTTTATCATATCTTCTAAGGTGTCGTCATAAGTAAATTCAGTTGCAGAATTTTTCAGGACATCTTTTAAATCAAACTCTGGATTACCATCGAGTTGGTTAATGCGCTCCGCAATCATCAACATGTGCTGCTCTTCTTGCTGAGCATGTTCAATAAATTCTTGCTGCACGGGATGATAGTCAATGCCTTTGACCGTAATCGCATGATGTCGATAACGTAAAACACAAACAACTTCTGTTGCTAAGGCTTCATTTAATAAACGATGTGCTTGCTTGAGGTCTAATGCATAGTCTTTAGTTAATGCACCTTTCTCGATGCTTTGACTCGCTAATTTTTTGATTTCAGCAAGATCATAGATTTTTTCAATCATGATAAATCCCTCTTCAAGATTTTCCATTGGCCTGTTTTATTTTAACATGGGGATAAAAAAAATATTAAGCTAGCATAATCAATTATTTATGCATCAATACTGAGATTGTCCGCCAAACGTTTGCGGGGGGAACCGTGCCATAACAGGCAGGATGTACGGCTGAAGGTGCTTTATAGGTACACGTACGACTTAAACAAGGAGCACAAGGAAAGTTTGCTGCTAAATGCACAGAGCGATTACCAAGCGCGCCGGTATAATCAGGATTCGTAGGGCCGTAAATAGAAACGGTAGGCACTTCTAATGCGGCGGCTAAATGCCCGAAACCGGTATCAACCGCAACAGCACCTTTTGCATTGACTAGTAAAGCCGCCATCTCACCAATCGCTAAACGAGGAATCACATCGACGGCTTGACTATGCGCCGCAATTCGATGGGCTCTTGCGACTTCATCCGCATTGCCGCCACTTATTTTGACTCTAAAGCCATTCGCTTCAGCGAGCTTTACTAATGCTATCCAATAGTTTTCTGGCCATTGCTTAGTCGTCCACATGGTGCCGTGTAAGAAAACTAAATAATCACCCACTGGCGTGTCATTTTGAATGGGCTTAAATAGTGTTCTATTAATACCGAAGTCAGGCGGTGTATTGGGCAGCTCATAACCCAATGCCAGACTAAACAATTGTCGCATACGAACAATCGCATGTTGGTAAAAATTAACGGTATGCTTCTCTTGATAAGCAAGCGAGGCTAATGATTCACGAGCAGATGCCCAATCTAATCCTGCGCGTTTGCCTTGTGCAAGCCACGTTAGAAACGAACTTTTTACCAAGCTTTGTGCATCTAAAATCAAATCGTACTTTGTTTCTCGCAATTGCTGGCGCAGCACTTTCCATTCTGTACGCGTTTGTTTTGCGAATAATTCTTTACGCCAACGTCTTAGCGACACAGGGATCACTTTATCAACTAGCGGATGCCAGCGAGGAATTTCAGCAAAGGTATCTTCTATCACCCAATCAAAACGAATACCGGGTATCGCATTACCAGCATCGGTTAAAGCTGGCAGTGTGTGAATAATATCACCCATGGAAGAAGTTTTAATGAGCAAAATACGCATGTTACTTCTCTCCTTTGGATAAAATATCCACTACTTGTGCAGGCAATAATTCTCGCATGCAACGGTGATGTTTCAGCGGGCAGATACGCGCAAAACACGGCTGACAATCTAAATGTGTACTGAGAATAGTAGCTGACGATGATAATGGCGGCGTAAAGCCAGGACTTGTTGGTCCGTAAAGCGCGATTAACGGTTTATTTAAGGCCGCTGCAATATGCATCAACCCCGAATCATTCGTAACGACGCTTTTTGCTAGCGATAACAAATCAATCGAATCACCTAATGACGTACGGCCTGCTAAATTTTCACAACGCTGTTCGGTCAGTTGCATGACGGGATCAGTAATGACCTTATCTTTAGCAGAGCCAAATAACCAAACATGCCAACCCTCTGCCAATTTTTTATTAGCGACAGTGGCGTAATACTCTGCTGGCCAGCGTTTGGCTGGACCGAATTCTGCGCCGGGGCATAATGCCAAGATAGGTTTATCATCTAGATGCAGCTGCATTTTTTGGAGCGCATTCGCTTGAGCGTCTGAAGAGACTGAGAACGCAGGAAGAAAATCAGCAATCGCCTCAAGGTCACCACCGCCGTCATTGCGCTCCCTACTGTCATTCCCGCGCAGGCGGGAACCCATCCATAAATTTACACCAGCTGTATAGTCGGGATGGGTTCCCGCC
>JBAQCP010000222.1:0-10125 GCA_049294295.1 Gammaproteobacteria bacterium
CTCGCTACGCTCGGGATGACAGTGGTGGCTTGGAATGACGGCAGTCAGCTGTATCAAGAAACCCGGATTTCGCTACGCTTCAGCTAGTTTGGCTATTTTCCAATAACCCTCCTACATAAAAATCCCCGCTCAAGTTGAGCAAACTATTTGAAAATATAAACAAAATAAATCTGTAAAGTTTTATGTTGAACAATAATGATTAATAATTATGCTATTCTTTCTAATAAGGTGTTTATTTTATCTAAGTTTAGTGTGGAGGTGTAATATGCTTAAACAATCATTTAATTACTTATTAACTATTTCCTGCTTGATGTTGTCATCATTTGCCTTCGCAGCTCCACCAGCAGGTGTTGGGGTGGGACATGGTCATGTTAATAATCATGGAGGATTTATCACGACAGCACCAGGAAATATACCACCGGGATTAAATAAACATGGTAAATATCCACATGGATTAATTAAAAAGGACAAAGTCCCTTCTGGATGGAATAAAGGTGAAAAAGAAGGTTGGAAAAATAAAAATCATGTCATAGTTCCGGTCGTGCCTGTTCCAGTTAGATAACACTGATTCAACTTTGATTTCATAATGTAAAGATGGAAAAGACCAGCCGCGTATGCGGCTGGTCTCTTTGTTATACAATCTCACTCAATTTGCTTTATTTCGCGCGACAGTCCCCATTTTTTCATGCTAATGTTTCCCAAATATTAAAAACGGAATGAAATAAAAATGGCCTTATCTCGTCTTTTACCACTTACACGCCCCCAGCTAGTTTTTAAAAAAATCACCGACATGAATCTTGGCATTGCCGGTATTTCTTACCTGGAATGGTTAGCTAATGAATATACAACGTTAGGCTTGGATAACATGCCCCCACCGTTAAAAACTGCAATGGATTTGGTGGGTATTAAAATTGCTTCTGAAGCATTTTCAGCCTTACATACGGCGGCTACACAAGAAAAGCCGTGGGAAGCATTTAAAGCTTTTTTAGCAGAAGCAGGTAATGGAAGTGTATTCACAGGTTGCTTAAAAGAAATTACTAAATATGCAATTAAAGTGAGTGTTCCACTAGCCGTGACTGCGGTTGCTTATGGTTTTACAACGCAAGCGCTTAATAAGCAAATCAGCACGCTAATGGATTATTTAATGGAGCATCCAGATGCAGTGACAAATATTGGCTCTTATATGCTAGCGTCGGTTATATTAACTAATCCGCTGTCTTATTATACAATGATTAGTGTGTTGCAGTCTGTTGGCGAGGCCAGCATGAATGCATTGATACAATCCTGGTTTCCATCACCTGAGAGGCTCGTTCAGACCCATCCAGTGCTAACCAATGCTCAGAAGGTTGGTCAGCAACTCCTTGCGTTGGTGGATGTCTTGGCGATGCATCAAATGTTAACCTTGTCTGCGACAAACATTGGCCCAGAAGTGCTGAAAGAGTGGCGATTTTTCAATGTAATTCCTACACCAGCAGCTGCTGGATTGCAAACTGTGCGTTATTTAAGTAGAACACCTCAGCCAATTGAGCACATAGTAAATGAGAGCTCAAGACAAGCCTCTGTCATAGAGCCAGATGAAGAAGCCGCCCCTCTTTTGTCAAATGAAGTCACCCTTTCTGGTTGTGATAAAGCAGGAATTGTTTCTAAGACAGTTGGTAAAGAAGTGGTACTTGTAGCAGCTGCAACCGTTATTGCTGGTTCAGCGAGTTTGTTACTGACTAATAAAATACCCCCAGGCGCAGTGGAGCTGCCTTACAGTGGTTTATTGTATATGATAAGCCAATTTCCTAAAGAGGGGTTGAGATTGTTAGCTAATCGCGTTTCTACTTCTTCCTGTGGATTTTTTAATCGCAAACAAGATCCTGCACCTGATATCACAGCGGTTAATGATGATAACGTTGCGATCTCTATGGAAGATATTGAAAACGACGCCGTTACCAACCGTCGTTGCTGGGGTTTATGCTAATAAACCGATTAAAGCGGTTTTAATCGCTTGCTGACGAATGGCTAGTCTATCGCCTGGGTAAACATTTACCTGGGCGATGGTTTGTTTGCCGTGGGCAGCCCAAGCAATCCAAACGGTGCCGACTGGTTTTGTAGATGAGCCACCACCTGGGCCGGCAATGCCTGTAATCCCAACCGCGATATCTGCTTTAGAATGATGCAAAGCGCCTTCCGCCATTTCTCGTGCGGTTTGTTCGCTGACTGCGCCATAATTTTCTAATGTTTGGACAGAAACACTTACTAGATTAACTTTTGCTTCATTGGAATAAGTAATAAAGCCTCGGTCAAACCAGGCCGAGCTGCCGGGGATGGTGGTTAACCAATAAGCAACCCCGCCACCTGTGCAAGATTCAGCCGTAGTAACACTTAGGCCGCGATTTTTGAGGCATTTGCCCACTTTTTTTGCTAATTCCATTAATTCATCAGACATAAGCTTCCTGTGCTTTACGGGAGAAAAGGTTGGATGTATATAGAGATTAAAATATAGCAGTTTTATTGTGAATGATAGTCTTGGTTGTTGCTAGGGGGTTGCCCTTCGCTATAGCAAACACGATTGACCCAACACTCAGAAACTTAAAAAGGATACGTTAATGACCGGCGCTGCCACAAAAGAACAATCTGCCCATACCCCCATGATGCAACAATATTTACGCATCAAAGCAGAGTACCCGCAGACCTTGTTGTTTTATCGCATGGGTGATTTTTACGAATTATTTTTTGAAGACGCACAAAAAGCCGCCCAATTATTAAATATTACGCTCACTGCACGCGGGCAATCAGCTGGGAATCCTATTCCAATGGCGGGGGTGCCGTTTCATTCAGCAGAAGGCTACATGGCCAAATTAATTCGTGCGGGGTTATCCGTTGCGATTTGCGAACAAATGAGTGAGCCAAAAGCAGGAACCGGTCCCGTTGACCGCCAAGTGGTGCGTGTATTAACGCCAGGTACTGTCAGTGATGCTGCTTTTCTCGATGATCACAGCGATAATTTATTAGTCTCCTTACAGGCTGATGGTGAACAGTACGGTATCGCCGTCTTAGATATGTCTGCCGGACGCTTTCATTTGTTGGAAGTTGAAGGTGATGAAGCCTTAAGCAGTGAATTAGCACGTTTAAAACCAGCAGAGTTATTAGTGAATGATCACTGGGAACATCCTATTCTGCGCGATTATATTCACCAAGTCAGACGCCGCGCGCCTTGGGAGTTTGAATATGCAACTGCTCTACGTTTGTTAACCACGCAAATGCAAACCTATGATTTAAGCGGCTTTGGCTGCGATCAATTATCAACGGCAATTTCTGCTGCTGGCAGCCTATTGCAATATGCAAAAGAAACCCAGCGTGCTGCGATGCCGCACGTGCGTACCATTAAAATCGAACGTCGCGAAGATAGTTTAATTTTAGATGCGGCCTCCAGACGTAATTTAGAATTAGTGACTAATTTAAGCGGCGGGCAAGAGCACACATTATCTTCTGTGTTGGATCACACGCGCAATGCGATGGGTAGTCGTTTGTTAAAGCGTTGGTTAAATCGACCATTGCGTGACAAAACAATATTAACCGCTAGACAAGAAAGTGTTGCGCAACTATTAGCAGATCATCTATACACCCATTTGCAAAAAACATTAAGAGAAGCTGCAGATTTAGAACGAATTCTGGCGCGCGTTGCTTTAAAAACAGCAAGGCCGCGGGATTTAATTGCGTTAAGATCAACGCTTGCTTTATTACCAACATTGCAAGAGCAGTTAACACCATTCAATGCGCCTTTACTGCAGCAGTTACAGCAAACGCTTAGTGAGTTTCCTGCACTTTATGATTTGCTAACGCGTGCCATCATTGAGAATCCACCAGTCACCATTCGCGATGGTGGTGTGATTGCTAAAGGTTATGATGCTGAGTTAGATGAGCTATTAGAATTAAGCGAAAATGCGGGTGACTATTTAGTTAAATTAGAAGAGCAAGAAAAACAACGCACTGGTTTTTCGACACTAAAGGTTGGTTACAATCGTGTGCATGGTTATTATATTGAAATTAGCCGCTTGCAAGCACAAGAAATACCGGCTGATTATATCCGCAGACAAACACTGAAAAATGCAGAGCGTTTTATTACGCCGGAATTAAAAGCATTTGAAGATAAAGCACTCAGTGCGCGAGATAGAGCATTAGCGCGTGAAAAAATTCTCTATGATGATTTGCTAGAAAAAATTCTGCCAGAATTAGCCGTGTTGCAAGCTTCTGCAGAATCAATTGCAGAAATTGATGTATTAGCTAATTTTGCAGAACGTGCTGCGCATTTAAATTGGTGCTGCCCAACACTAAGCAATGAGCCTGGTATTCATATTACTGCAGGCCGTCATCCGGTGGTTGAGCAAGTGGCAGAGCATGCGTTTGTACCTAACGATGTTGTGCTTGATCAGAAGCGTCGTATGTTAATGATCACAGGTCCTAATATGGGCGGTAAATCTACCTATATGCGACAAATTGCGTTGATTGTTTTGCTGACGCATATTGGTAGTTTTGTACCAGCGACAGGGGCAAATATTGGCCCTATTGATAGGATTTTCACGCGTATTGGTGCAGCAGATGATTTGGCCAGCGGTCGTTCTACTTTTATGGTAGAGATGACGGAAACCGCGAATATTTTACATAATGCAACATCGCAAAGTTTAGTGTTAATGGATGAGATTGGTCGAGGGACAAGTACCTTTGATGGTTTATCCCTTGCATGGTCATGCGCTCATCATTTGGCACAAGGAATTCGCGCGTTTACTTTATTTGCAACGCATTATTTTGAATTAATTGCGTTAGAAGATGAAGTGTCTACTGTTCATAACGTGCATTTAGATGCAACTGAACACGGCGATAAAATTATTTTCTTACATACCGTACAACCTGGACCTGCGAATCAAAGTTATGGTATTCAGGTGGCTCAATTAGCAGGCGTGCCGCATACCGTCATTCAGCGGGCAAAGGAAAAATTAAGAGCGCTTGAGCATCAGGCTTATCAATCAGGTGTGGCCACACATCCACCAAAGCAGCATGATTTATTTGTTGAGCCAGAAGAGGAACATCCTGTGATTGCAAGGTTGCAGTCTATTCAGCCCGATCAGTTAACGGCAAAGGAAGCGTTAGATATGTTGTATGCATTAAAGGCTGAGCTATAACTCATTTTAGCGTATGTTTACTGTTAATAATACATTATTGTTATTGGTGTATAATAAGTAAACACACAAAATAATGAGAATAAGATGGGTAAATTGGAGCAGTTTATTCATGCAGTTAGGCTCAATCCAGCAAGTGTTGATGCAACAATCCTTTACCAGGAGCTTTATGAGGGGGCTACTAGGGAAGTTATTCCTGATAAAGATCCTTATATTTATAGAATGCATATAGCCGATTATTTTGATCGCATGTGTTTTGAAGAATTTAGTTTGTTAGATTTAGATAATCTGGAGCAAATAAAAGAAGCGGTTTTCCACTGGTCCCCCATTTATAAAAATGATGAAGATCAGCAAAATGAGGGATTTTTTCAAGGCGCATTGCTGAGTTTTTTTAATCGGCAATTGGAAATACGCCAACTATTTTCAACCCTTTCTGCTTCTTTATCGGAAGGCGAAAATATCTTCCAAGAAAAAATAGAGCAATTAAAACTTGATCCTATCGAGAATGAAAAGAAAATTGAGATATTAGAACGTGCACTCGGTCGATCAAATCAGGCGGCCAGCTATTATATGGTGGGTTCTGATAAGCAAACATTTAAAGGATTATCTGCCCAGCTTAAATCATTAGCTGAATCCCCCATGTCTATTTCCCCCGTCGTTGTTAAGCAGGTGCAAACAAATTACATCAGCTTAATTAATGATAAATTAGTTATTCCATTTGTTAAGTATCGTGAAGAAAGGGGCTTTGTTAAGCGTGTTAAAGATTGGATGAATGATACCATCAAGAAAATATTTGGTTCGAATAGCTTGAGTACTAAAAGCGTGATGAGTGATGCTATTAAGCAGCAAACAACCTTATTTAGTGATAGTAAAGCACGAGCTGATTATATTTTTCCCCTAGAAATTAAAAATAACAAATAATTTTTCGAGATGTGTTTTTCTGTTCTGGATCCCGCGCCTTCGCGCGCGGGACGACGAGTCTGCAAGCCGTTCTAGGTGCAGCTACCCACATTTATTGCGCAAACATAAATATCACTATTTTTAGCTAAGATAGATTGGATAGCTGCATAAGGGACAATCACTGTCTGATCTGCCATTGCATTTGGAAATTGATCAAAGCTAAATAACAAACCATCAGGTCTGATATTCCAATTGTTAAATTCCATCATGGGACGGATTTCGCTAGTAGGTCTTTTTAGACGGGTGCTTAGTATCTTTAAGCAATAGGATGTTAATGTTTTTTCGTAAGATGATCCGGGGGCGAATAAATCAGCCAGTGTTAATATTTTTCCTGTGCTTAGAGTGTAATTTAGAACGCGGTAGCTTTCATTAGGGTGTGCGGCGCCTAATAAATATTGATTTATGCTAAAGCGCACGCTGATAAGCGTGCGATTATTTGCTTGGACAGTATTGGTGAAATATTCAATGTTTAGACTGCTGTTTAGATCAATAGCAGGGGAGCCGTTTTTTGACATTTCATTGAATTCAACAGCATCTTTTTTGAAAGCATTTATTTCTTTATTGATAAGATCGACCACTGTTTGATTGAATTGCTGACTAGCTGGGTCTAATGTGCCATTGAATAATGGGAAATTGGCATCTATCACGGTGTGGGTTTGGGTGTTTTCAGTGTGCTGGGATTGTTTGACTAAGTTTAATTGTTTAGTAACAGGTTTGATGGGGTCATCAGCAAATGCTTGGGTGGATAAGAAAGCGATGCCTATAAGGCTTAATAGTTTAATATTTTTCATAGATTGTTCCAGTTTGGGCAAAGGGTAGTCACGTCGTCATTGTGCTCACCACTGTCATTCCCGCGAAAGCGGGAATCCATTTATAACGATACTTCTGCTGTACGTTTGAAATGGGTTCCCGCTTTCGCGGGAATGACAGTAGTTACTCAACAAAAGAATAGTTACGCTATTTTATTTAACTGCCGTGCAAAGTTTTCTAACTGCGACACTTCATCATCATGTAATTCAACATAATGGCTGCGTCTCAAATTGGAAGGCAAATAAATGGGGCCAAAGCGAACGCGCATTAAGCGGCTGACAGTGAATCCTAATGCTTCCCAGAGGCGTCTAACTAAGCGGTTACGGCCTTCTTTCACAACAACGTGGAACCATTGATTTGAATTTTCGCCGCCAGCTTCTACAACGTCAGTAAAGCGAGCGAGACCATCTTCTAATTCAATCCCTTTCTGCAATTTTTGAATATGTAATGCATCCACTTCACCGCGGATGCGGACAGCATATTCTCTTTCAATGTCAGAGCTAGGATGCATTAATTGATGCGCTAATTCACCATTATTGGTAATGATTAACAATCCTGAGGTATTAAAATCTAAGCGTCCAACACAAATCCAACGGCTATTACGAATAAGCGGCATACGATCAAAGATAGTAGGGCGGCCTTCAGGATCTTGGCGTGTGCAAATTTCGCCTTCAGGTTTGTGATAAATGAGTACTCGGGTTTGTTGATCTTTGCTTTTCACCAACTTTACTTCACGACCATCAACACTGACTTTATCGTTATAAGTCATGCGGTCGCCAATGGTCGCTGTTCGACCGTTGATGGTAACTCGCCCTTCTTGTATCCATGCTTCTATTGTGCGACGCGAGGCAACGCCTGCGTTCGCTAGCACTTTTTGTATTTTTTCAGACATTATTTGATAGCCTTTCAGAATTTACGTTGTGACTGTTTCTTGGGCGGCCTCGATGACTTCATTAGCAACAGCTTCATCAGCACCCGCATCTTCAGCAATAATGGCTTCCCTTTCTTCAGGAATCATTTCGCTGTCTTGTGGTTCGATGTTGCTATTTTCCATTGCTAATTGAACTTGCAGTTGCGCTTCCTGTGCTTCTAATGCTTTAAATTCGGCAAGTGTTGGCATCTCGGTTAGGGATTTTAAATTGAAATGATCTAAAAATTCTTTCGTGGTGCCATAAATAGCAGGTTTTCCAGGAACTTCCCGGTAGCCAAGCACGCGTATCCATTCTCTTTCCATTAGGGTTTTGACAATATGGGTGCTTACCGTCACGCCGCGAATTTCTTCGATTTCAGCACGGGTCATCGGTTGTTTGTAAGCAATGATAGCCAGGGTTTCTAAGAAAGCACGAGAATAGCGGGGTGCTCTTTCTTCCCATAATTTGGCAAGCCAAGGGCTGAATTCTGCTTTAGCCTGAAAACGATAGCCACTAGCGACTTCCTGCAGCACGATGCCGCGTTGGTATTGTTCACTTATAGCACTAAGGGCTGATTTAATATCGGCTGTGTTGGGCTGTTCTTCCTCTGGGAAGAGATTTTGTAACATCGTCATAGTCAGAGGACGGCCTGCTACCATTAAGGCGGCTTCGATAATCATTTGCAGTTTTTCAGCAGTCATTGGGGCTCCCAGTCAGGCATTGGCAATGGGTATATCCTAGCAAAAAGTTGGGCAAGATTGTACTAAAGACTTTGATATACGGGATTATCAGGTGGTAAAAAAGAGCAAATTAGCATACATTTTCACTTTCATATCTGGACTGTTGTAAACTGATGACAACGAGACTAATTCGTTTTCCTAGCCTGGCTTCTATTGGACTGCAGGGCGGGGTGATAACTATAGGTAATTTTGACGGGGTGCATTGCGGTCATCAGGCGTTAATTGCGCATGTGCTGCAAAGGGCGCATGAGTTAAATCTACCCACAACAGTTATTACATTTGAGCCCCATCCGCTCGAATTTTTCAATAAAACGCATTTAACAGTGCCTAGAATTACTCGTCTGCGAGAAAAATTTAAAGCGTTGGCGGCGACCGGTGCCGACAATGTGGTTATTATTCCTTTTAATCAACAGCTTGCAGATATGTCTGCCAGTGAGTTTGTGCAGCAAATACTGGTAAAGGGATTAAACGCAAAACATATTGTGATAGGCGATGATTTTCGTTTTGGCCATAAGCGATTAGGGGATTTTTCATTATTAACGAATTTGGGTCGTGAGTCTGGCTTTACAGTGGAGGCCATGCCCACGCTGCTCCTTGATCATGAGCGGGTTAGCAGCACAAGAGTAAGAGCTGCTCTAACGAGTGGCCAGCTGGATTTAGCCGCTACTTTATTGGGCCATTCTTATACCATGCAAGGTCGGATCCGGCATGGCGATAAATTAGGCAGAGAGCTGGGTTTTCCGACAGCCAATATTTACCTGCATCGCCGGCTAACGCCTTTGCACGGTATTTATACAGTTTACATGCATGGCTTGGGGGCATTGCCCGTGGCAGGTGTGGCCAATATCGGTACTCGTCCAACTGTTAATGGTACGACCACCTTGCTCGAGGTACACTTGCTGGACTTCAGTGAGGATATTTATGGGCGGTATGTTGAAGTTGAATTTTGTCAAAAAGTGCGTGATGAAGAGCGTTTGCCTAGTTTAGAGATATTAAAAGAATACATAGCCAGTGATGTGGCGATTGCTAAGGCATATTTTGCTGGCAGGGAAGATTAATCATTCTTGAAAGAGCTCGTTTACTTAGAAAAGAAATGACGTTGGCGGAGTTAAATTATGGGCACAGTTGCGGCGTGGCCAAGTGAATGGACTTCGATTTCGGCGACAGGTTCCTTTGGGGCGATATATTGTAGATTTTGCGTGTTTTGAGCCTAAGATTATTATTGAGTTGGATGGTTCGCAGCATATGGATCAAGTGGTTTATGATCAGGCTAGGACGGAGTGGTTGGAGTTGTTGGGTTATAGAGTGTTACGATTTTAGAATAATGAAGTGTTGGGAAATATGGTTGGTGTAATGGATGTTATTTGGAATGTTTGTGTTCCTCGAGAAAAATGATGGAATATTTAAGATTCCCCCTTCCGCCCGTTGGGCACCTTCCCCCGGAGGGGGAAGGGGTTCTAATTGAATAGATGTATAGATTTTATAGATTTCTAGAAAAATAGTGAGAAGAACTCCTTCCCCCTCCGGGGGAAGGTGCCC
>JBAQCP010000223.1:0-10066 GCA_049294295.1 Gammaproteobacteria bacterium
TTGTACATTGGAGGCAAGGTGTAACACAAGCGTTTGTCTAACGGAAGCCGTATGAATCGAGAGGTTCACGTCCGGTTTTAAGAGCGGCCGATGGGGAAGATCTATCGGCCTACTCACCTTTGACATAACTATTGATAATATCTAACACCTCATGCTCAGCATGGCAAGGTTATGTCAAATGAATACTTGCCTCCTTTTAATGCTGCTCCGCTTTTTGAGATTACAATAAGCTAGATCATTTTTAAAAAAGCTAACCCTTAGTCTCCCATGCTGTATTCAAAATATTTCGCATTTAATTTAGATATAATTTGTGGTAGTTCCTAAGCATATGCTAGCTTAGGATGGGTGATGAATAACAGCCTCAATATGCGGTTGTGCGATATATGTTATATTGCGTCTTGCAATATCTGCCGCGCCGAGTGGATCAACAGTAATTGATGGAAATAAGATTCAGCCATGTTAAAAAAATAATTTTATTTTTTGCGTAATAAAAGGATAGAATATGTTTGCATTGCTCCCTTTATCTTATTTAATCTCTTTCTTTGTTGTAGCCGCAATGGCTGTCTGGTTTGCAGGTATTCAACTTTCTAATACTACAGATATCATCGGTTCGCGTTTTGGTCTTGGACAAGCGCTCGGAGGTTTGATTTTTCTTTCAATTGCAACGAATCTCCCTGAAATCGCAATCGTCGTATCAGCTTCTCTGGCACATAATATTGACATTGCTATTGGAAACATTCTGGGTGGCATTGCGATCCAGACAGTTGTACTCGTCATTTTAGATGGGTTCGGTTTGCGCAAGAAGGCATCATTGACTTATGAAGCCGCATCTCTACAGCTGGTGCTTGAAGGAGTTCTTTTCATAAGTATTCTTGTCATTTCAATTATGGGGACCCAACTTCCTAAATCTATCATCTTCGCTCGTCTGGCACCTAGTGATCTCTTGATAGTTACCACATGGTTAATTGGCCTTTGGTTAATCAATAAAGCACGTACGGATCTTCCTTGGTATAAAAAAGGTCGTGCCCCTGATACTATGCAAACTAAATCAAATAAGAGCAGAGAAAAGAGAACAAAGTGGAGCACTGCACGTGTTCTGTTGATCTTTACTATTTCATCACTTATTACCCTAGCGGCCGGCGTTATTCTGACAGAATGTGGTAGCGCTATTGCCATTCATATCGGTTGGAGCGGTGTTCTTTTCGGTTCAACTATATTAGCATTAATTACTTCTCTCCCAGAAGTTTCAACAGGGCTTGCTGCTGTTAAAATGGGAGATTATACCCTTGCATTCAGTGATATTTTTGGAGGGAATGCTTTTTTACCCGTTCTCTTTTTTCCAGCTACGCTTCTTTCAGGAAAATCGGTCCTGCCGCAAGCTCAAAACATAGACATTTATCTTGCAAGTTTAGGAGCGCTACTGACGGCTGTTTATATCTATGGATTAATCTTTCGTCCTAAACGCCAGTTTTTTTGTTTAGGGATTGATTCGATGGTTGTGCTTGTGATGTATGTTATTGGTATTGTGGGTTTGTTCACTATTACATGAGAGACTGATCGAGCTTCTATTTAACCAAGGTCAGATCATTAATCTACGTATATTTTTTAAGTAAAATACGAATTTCTTTATCGAGCCTAGATACCAAATCAGCTGCTGGCATGGTTTGGCAAAGAGAAGCATTCTCTCCCGCCCACATGGACATGTAATCCGTATTGTTTTTTTCTTTAGCTTCTTTACGCATTGCGTTAGTTAGCGCATTCTGCACAGGGTAGGCCACTATTTCATTTTCATATAATTGCATATTTTTAATAAATTGATTATTAAGCCCGCGTGCTAGTTTCCCAGAAAATGCTCTAGTTAAAGTAGTAGAATGATTTGCACCCTGTAATAGTAATTTTTTATAAGCTGAATGGATGGCTGATTCATCGCAGCATAAGAATGCCGTTCCCATTTGTACTGCTGATGCGCCTAGGGTGAATATACGGAGAATATCCTTTGCATCCATAATCCCTCCTGCAGCAATAATGGGTGCTTTTACATTTTCTGATAATGCGGATGTTAATGATGAAATATCGATTAATGCTTTTTCTGCTGGGCCAATAAACGTGCCTCTATGGCCACCAGCTTCACTTCCTTGAGCGCAGATAATATCTATATCACTTTTTTCTAGCTCAATTGCTTCTTTTAATGTTGTAGCCGTACCAATTAACGCAACTCCTTTTTTATGGAAATCTTTTATTAAGCTATTTTCAAGGAGTCCAAAGGTAAAATTAAAAACAGGAACTTTTTCATCAAAAATAATTTTTATCTGATCTTCGAATGAAAGAGAAAATGGAGAGCTAACGCTAGGAATGTTAAAACCCAAATCGATACAAGCTGTTTGAATGGCTTTTCTTGCATTCTCTAATTGAGCATCTGTTACTGAATGTTTTTCTGGAATAAATAGATTAATGGCAAAAGGTTTGTTAGTAAGCGATCTGATTTTTTTAATCGCCGCTCGAAGCTCCTCAGCATGCATATAGCCTGCACCTAAAGATCCTAGCCCACCCGCGTTTGATACTGCAGCTACCAGTTCCGGGGTCGTTGCACCTGCCATAGGTGCTTGGATAATGGGTAATGCTATCTTTAAAATGCTGGTAACGGCAGTAGTTGGGTACATGGTTTTATATTTTCCTATTGGGGAATAACCAACGAGGCGGATAATAAATAGCTGTAAAAATAGTTAAAACCAACCACCATAATCCAATCACACACCATATCGATGATTGTTCGCTAGCATTAGACGTAATATAGGCAGCTAATAAAGGGCCAAAGATAAAAAATAATAACATTAATCGATAAAAACCAAATAATATTCCTGGGATGAAAAAGAGAAACATATGCAAAGCAATGGATGGCGTAAAATACTTCCATCCTGCTGCCACCAAAGGTAATGACCATGCAATGTGATGTGATCCATAAAACACTTCAGGTTTCGCACTACATAAGGTCTCAAAGCTATTACAAAGTGGCGCATCACCTGTTACAAATACTCGGCTTAATAAAAATAACCCACCAATAAAGCATAGCTTCAATGTAAAATCATAAATCTTTTTTTGATCCGGCCGAATAAAATAGCCTAACCAATAATTTACTACTAACGGTTGAAAGCAAACATGTAAGTAAGCAAAGTAAACTAAGAAATTCACTAGAAAAAGTGAATCACTATTTATTTGTGTATACATGATCCCTTGTAGCATCTCCATGAAGCCAAAATATAAAGGAGGCAAATAGAGCGTCGCTGGCTTTTTTTTGGCTTTTACTAATATAAAGGTAGCTAAACCCAGGCCTGCCGTGGCCCATGTAATCATTGGATTAAAGCACATAAATAATCCTAAAATTTGTATTAGTATTAGCTAGCTTACACTATTGAAGCGCCACATTAAAAGTAACAATGATGAAAGTCATAAAATAAAAGCTTTATTTTTATTGCTGATAGCTAGTATTGGTGTGTTAACGATGGGTTCAGATGCTGTATTGATGGCGGGTGAAGTTCAAAAGAATGCCCAAGTATTCAAAATACATTCTGACGTCTCTTTCAATGGAGAGTTGGTTTCTAGTCCGACTGTTATTGTTAAAGAAAATCAAGTAGAAACTATTTCAATAACAAAAGAAGCCAATATTAAAGATTTTAAAATGAAACTAGTGGCGACCAATGTGAATCAAGATGATGTTGAGATACATTTTTATGTGAAGTATCTAGAGTGGCTTAGTTACAAGTTTTAGCAATGTTTGCGCATGCTTTACTGTTGGTATCCATAGACATATCCATGTCGTTGGCAAATACTTGTTGGGTGGTTAATAGAGTATCTAGTACTAAGATGTGACGAATTACGCGCATTAAATCTCTCCTTGTGATTATGCAACAAAATATTATACCCTTGTATGCTCGCTAAAAGGTATATTTTATGCTAATTCGTTTTGCTTTTTTTTCTATAGTAATAACCTTGTTGGCTACTACTATCGCTAATGCCTCAGTGACAGGACGCACTGAACAATTTTCTAATGATCAAGTGCTGGTATGGGAGACGGTTATTTATCCTGGAAAAAGTGAGATGCTAAAAATGCATAGACATGACCATGATCGTGTATTAGTTGCCTTTAATAGTGGCCAGTTAAAAATTATTAATGATAAAGGTCAGGTGCATTATTTAAAGTTAGAAAAAGAAAAATCATATTTTTTATCTAAAAATATTCCCAATGAAATGCATATGGATGAAAATGTCACTGATCATCCAATTAAAGTGCTAGTGATAGAATTAAAAAATAGTTAAAAGGCACACATAATTGATGATTACCATGAACATTAACCCAAACGAAGAATATCCCGTCAAGCAAGCAGACGGCACGCCATGGCCAAATACCATATTCTTAAAAAATTTTATCAACCACCCCAATATCCATATCGGTGATTATACCTATTTCAATGATTTCAGATTACCCGTCCCCGATATCCGTCAATTATTAGTTCCTTACATGTACCCAGGCGTTCCAGAAAAATTGACTATAGGCAATTTCGTACAAATTGCCCACGGCGTGCAATTCATTACCAGCAGCGCAAACCATCAGATGGATGGCTTTAGCACGTTCCCGTTTGTTATTTTCGGGGAGCCTTGGTCTTCAAGCTATCAGGCTAGTTGGCCTAATAAGGGTAACACGCTAGTGGGTAATGATGTGTGGATAGGTCATGAAGCATTAATCATGCCTGCTGTCACAATTGGAGATGGTGCGATTATTGCATCACGTAGTGTCGTGACAAAGGATGTTCCTGCTTATGCGATTGTTGCAGGTAATCCTGCAACAATTATTCGTAAACGATTTGACGATGATATAATAGCTGCTTTGCTAGAGATCAAATGGTGGAATTGGCCTATTAATGTGATTACAAAAAATATTGCTGCTATTGTTGGTGGTGATATAAAAGCTCTTAAAGGAGTTATATATTAAAGTTGCAGTAATGAGTTGCTATCCTTCCCGCCTGCGCGGGAATGACAGTGGTGGATCGTAATGGCGGCAGTAGCGTCAGTTTAATGAGTATTCCCTTCGCTCCATATTGTCATATTGCAAATTAACTAAACATTGCTACACTGTCCGGGCATCCGGATCATTCATGCCGATGCGAAATCTATTTTTTGACAAAGGATATGTTATGAAACGGATATTTGCTGCCAGTGCTATTCTTTTTTTAAGCGGCTCATCATTAGCTGCTGCGTCAATCTCTTCTTCAACTATGCAGCCTAAAGGGTTTTATCTTGGTGGTGGTGTAGGCGACACATTCAATAAAATAAGCGGAAGTAGCTATTTAGATACAGGTGCAGGCTGGCCTGATGATCACTATGCTAATCAAAGCATTTCTGATGAATTCTATGGGTTTTTAGCTGCAGGTTATACGTGGCAGCGATCAGAAAATTGGTTGCCAAGTTATAGCGTTGGTTTGCGCTATATGTACGTGCCTAGTGCCGAGATATCAGGTTATGTTGATCAATACTCACTCCCAGATTTCAGAAATTATAATTATTCCTATGATGTCCAATTATTAAATATATTAGCCATTCTGAAAGTTGATTTGTATCGATGGCAGCATTTTATGCCGTATGTATTAGTCGGTGCAGGTGTCACCACTTTCACAACTACAGATTACTCCGAGCAAGCATTAGATGATGTCACGCCACGCGTGAGCCCAGGGTTTGGAGATGGGTCGGGTAATAATTTTGCTTATCAAGCCGGTATTGGTATTGATTATGAAGTAAATCAAAATTTAGTACTCAATCTAGAATATGACTATATTAATTATGGTTGGGTGAATACCGGTAAAGGTGCTAATTATTCAACTTTAACCGATACCAATTACGACAATGAATCAATTAAAAGCAAATTGTCTGCCACTACGTTGTTTTTAGGCATGACTTATTATATCGGCTAAATTTAGGAGCTAACAAAGAATGGATTTCGTGCGATCTTTAGTTTTAGCGGCGGTATTGCTACTGCCTTTTAGTGCATTTGCGGGTAAGGACCCTATTGGTTGGTCTATGTCTGGGAGTGTGCCAGCGTCTACCTCATTGAATCATGCTTATGCTGTTTCGTTTGTCTTGAGAAACAACCTACCATTTGTCATGCCAACGCCATTAGTGATTTCCAACCATTCAACGCCAATTTCCGAAGTGAGGATGGTAGATAATTGCAGCGGAAAAAAATTAACACCAGGCGAAACTTGTGATGTTGGTTTGGTGCTGAACCCTAAAACAGTAGGGACTAAAACATTAAGCGTATTTATGGAATATGGCAAAAATAAAGTCGAAATTCCTCGTCCAACGATATCAACGACGACACAAGCTGATCCTGTGTCTTCATTGCGAGGTGTCGACGTTGCCGGGTTCCCAACAGCGATATTAAGTAACACGACTTATCCACTCAGTTTTGAATTTGTTAATGAGGGCAGCAGCACCCTTAGCAATTTAGTATTAAGCCAAGATGCAGGCAATACGGCAGGTTATACGCAAGGCAGTGCTACTAATTGCTCGACGTTGAGTCCAGGTGCTAAGTGTACGATAACAGGCTCTTTCATCACAGCAAACACCTTGGGCACTGCGACTGTTGGTTATACTTTAAGAGCAAGCGGTGTATCTGCAAAAGTGACCACCTCTGCCATTATTAACAATAGTTTTGGTGCAGCAGTGCGCCATTATACCTTTGTCAATAATTGCGGTGTCGATATATGGTTTGGATTAGTTAGCAGCAATGTGAATGGTAATCCATGTAAGACAAATAGCGACTGCCCATCCCCATCTATTTGTAATCCTGCGGCAAACAGTGGTGCTGGCTATTGTTTTTATCCAACGCCAACGCCTGCTAATGGTAGTTATCAATTAACACAAGGCAGCACAAATATTGCAGCGATTGCTGATTACGGTTTTCAATATGTTTGGAGCGGTAATTTAGCAGGAAGAACGGGATGTGTAGGCCCAACTTGTACAACGGCAGATTGTGGTGGTGGATCAGGCGCATGTCCTGTTGGCCAAGGATTTAATCAACCGGCTTCTTTAGGTGAATTCACTCTGCAACGTGCAACTATCGATAGCTATGATATTTCTATCTTAAATGGCACGAATGTTGGTGTGCAGGTGACTCCAACCACTAATTACTCATTTGCTAATGGTTTTTCTCCAGCGGAATATAACTGTTCTTCACCTGGAAAAGTGACGCAAACAAATGGTTTGGGTGGCTGCTCGTGGACGTTTGATCCAACCGCATCCGGCACACCAGCTCCGGCTTTCCGATATCGCTATGTTACGCCAACGTCAAATCTAGGTTGTAATGATGCGACGGCTTGCCCAGGTAGCACCGTATGCGGCCTTAATTTTGACCGGGCAGCAGGTACCTTGAATAGTTATTGCGGTACATTGCTAGGTTACAACACACCTAACCAAGTATGCAGTTATAAAAATACTAGTATTACTATACCAGCGACTCCTAGTAATCCAGGTAATGCTTATTTTAATTGTGATTCTGCATCAGGTGTGACATCGGCTGGTAATATTAACGGTACAACTGGAAATTACCCAGCAGGCACAGCCTATACCAATTGGGCGTTACAATCCTGTCAGGGACAGCCTAATATGGATTTAAATACTTGCTTTAATACCGCTGCAAATCCACCGCCTAGTACGGCGAATGGTTGTGGTTGTGTTAACTGGGCAACGTATGGTTCAGGTGTGGTGGTGCCATCCAATACGGTTAGCTGTGTGACCTCCAATCCAACCTGGACGTCAACCGTATTGCCTGGGATTGTCTTTATGAAAAAGTCTTGCCCGACAGCTTATGCGTGGCCATTTGATGATAAATCCAGTTCATTTGGTTGTAGTGATATTAGCGGCAGCCATAACGTGAATCAGGTAGATTATACGATTACGTTCTGTCCTAGCTGATAGCAACAAAATATGCCCAGTAATAATGCCGGATATTAAAGCTAATGTAGCCCGGGTGACCATAGGGACCCGGGTTTTTTTGCAAACTAACCACTCCCTCATTTTCTTGACGCCAGTTATCGGCATTGGGATGCTTATTTCTTTACGCCATTGATTATGATTGTTATTTACGTCCTTAAGCGTGACATTATGGAATAGGCGTGAGCAGTACCATCAGGGTTATTTGATTGATAATATTAATCATTTTAATGAACATAGCCAGCGTGCGCTTAATGTTTTGTCCAATTTAGGCTTTAAAGGATTGGTGGCTTATCAACAGTTAGATAATATTATTACGCATCAAGCGCTTATGTTGGCTACCAAGGACGTTTTTTGGTTATTGGGGTGGTGTTTTTAGGATTATTAGCCATTTTATGGTTAACAAAACCACCATTTATTACCAAGGGTGCACCGGTTCCCTTAGCAGAATAACTACCTAACAAAGAACGTGTTATACTAAAATAGATAATACGAGAGATCATGGCCATGAGTGACTATCTATTTAAGACGAAGCGTCTAGGATTTAAATACCTTGAAAAAGAGGATTTAGATTATTTGATGTTATTAGATAGTGATTCTGATGTACGGCAGTTTTTTCCTGATGGTGTCGCTACCAAAGAACAAATCAGCAAACGCTTTAATGAATTCATGTCGTATCACAAAAAATTAGGTCTACCTGTTTTTGTACTGTTTGATGTAGAAACTAGCGAATTTGTTGGGCGGGCTGGATTTACGCCTATTCATTCAGGTGAGATCGAAGTTGTTTATGCTTTTCATAAACGTTACTGGGGTCAGGGATTGGCTACTGAAACATTAGCTGCTTTGTTAAAGTGGGCTAAGAAAAACATCAAATCAAATTATATTATTGCTTATACGGTCTCTGAACATATCGCCTCGCAACGCGTTATGGAAAAATGTGGTATGAAGTTTTATAAAAAGGACGCTGTTAAAGGGGTAGAGTGTCGTTTCTATCAAGTTAAGAATAAGTAATATCGGGACAAGGACTGCTGGGAGGCGCAATGAGTATAAATGTATTTAAACCCGCATGGTGGTTACGCAACGCACATCTACAAACTATTTGGCCTGTTTTACTCAGACAACACGAATTAAAATCAACATTAGAAAGAGAGCGCATTGAATTGCCTGACGGTGATTTTATTGATATTGATTGGATCAATAAAGATAAAGAAGGCCCAATGATTCTAATTTTGCACGGCTTTGAAGGCTCAATTGATTCCCACTATGCGCGCGGTATTTTAAATGTCATCAATGATGGCGGTTTGCGTGCGGCCTTTATGTATTTTAGAGGGTGTAGCGGCGAGCCAAATCGCTTGACTCGTGGTTATCATTCAGGTGAAACAAAAGATGTCGCTTTCGTCACTAAAGTATTAGGTGAGCGTAAAGAGAATAAGCAAATGGTTGCGATTGGCTATTCGTTAGGCGGCAATATTTTATTAAAATGGATGGGTGAGACGGGTAGAAAAAATCCATTGTTAGCAGCTGTAGCTATTTCAGTGCCGTTTGAGTTGCATAAAGCAGCAGATCGCATTCAAAAAGGGTTTTCTCGATTTTATCAATGGTATTTGTTGAAATGCGTGCAAGAAAGATTGGTACAAAAATTTCAATTAATTAAGCCAAGCCCAGATAATCTCGATAGTATTACTGCAGCGGACAATATTCGTGATTTTGATAATGCATATACGGCGCCTTTGCATGGTTTTCAAGATGCTGATGATTATTATTCAACGACTAGCAGCCGTCGTTATTTGCGAACGATTAAAGTGCCCACCTTGATTTTGCATGCTAAAGATGACCCTTTTATGACGGAAGATGTGATTCCTTTACCTGAGGAACTGTCTTCTTCTGTGATCTTGGAGGTAACTGAGGGTGGCGGGCATGTCGGGTTTATATCAGGGAAGTATCCTTGGCGGCCGGAGTATTGGTTAGAGCAGAGGATTCCGGACTTTTTAGGGCGTTATATTCCGTTTGATAAGGGTTGATCTCGGTGGCATATTAGCATCTGCCGTCATTGCGAGCCACTACTGTCATTCCCGCGAAAGCG
>JBAQCP010000224.1:0-13400 GCA_049294295.1 Gammaproteobacteria bacterium
CGATACATCTGTTGTATGCTTGAAATGGATTCCCGCTTTCGCGGGAATGACAGTAGTGGCTCGCAATGACGGCTAAAAAGAGCAAGCCCCCAGACTACCTTTACTTAACTTTTAGCTGGATAAATAAAATCACGCATCACACCCAAGATAGCATCCATGGAATGGGTAGCGGATGCTACTGTTTTAACATCCAGATTATCAACACCAGATGCCTTAACATCAGCTGCTGGCAATGGAATATCTAATGTTGTTTCAGGTGAATTAACATTACCAATTTGAATATGCAAATTGCCTTTTCCTATCATTTTAGGTCCTTGCAAGGAAATGTAAGTTTGGGCTTTATTCATTGCACCTTTATAATCGTCAAATGAATCATTTAATATTTCACGATCTGGAACATCAGAATAAGTGCCATTAGATGCTCGCAAAGCCAAACTAGTCATGTCTTTTAAAACATCAAATGACTCATTAAGCATTGAAGGAATCATGATAAGCATTGCTTCTGCATCTTGCAGGCGCTTCATTTTGCCTAATGCATCCACAACCGTAGTGATTGCTCCTGCAAGATCAACAAAAGCATTTCCTGCATTAGAAGTGGTACGTACATTATCGCCCTTCAAACCCATTCCAACCATATCAAATGCTGGCAAATCAATAGTTAATGTTGATAATTCACCGGCTTGATTGCCAAATTGAAGAGTCACATTACCACCTGATATTTTTTTCGTACCATTATAAAGATGGATAGATTGGATATAATCTATCGCCTGAATATTAGCTTGAAACTCCAGATCAATGATTTTTCTATCTGCATCACTAAGTGTTCCATTTAATGCTTCATTAGATAAGTGAGATAATCTTTGAAGAATAGATAAAGTATTGACAGCAGCTTTTTCTACATCCATTAACATGACATACGCATCAACCACTTGCATCTCTAATGCACTAAATTCATTCTTTTCAGTTAATGCAAATGCTTTAGCATTTTTAGATTTTTTAGCGATCGCTTTAGTTAATTTTTCAATTTGAGCTACCACTAATGGATTATCGCTATGCAATTTACTGAGCTTAGCTTTTAATTCTGTCAATGAAGCAACTTGATTTTGATTAGCAATATTTAAACGCTCTTGCACGCCTGCTGGTAAAGATGCATAGCTAATGCTAGTCGTTGGTTTAATAGAATATTGCGCTTTGATTGTTTCTACGTTGGTTACTGCGTAAGCAGAAGCGGGTCCATATATGTCGCGCTTGGAGCGAAAAAACAACCTCCCCCACCCTACAGCCGCTTGTGGGGAATGCTAGAGTTATACGTAACATAAACTACCAAACGTTATAGACCTGCCCCGTCTGCGCACCCTCAACACTTTTACTATAAGCAAGCGCAACCCGCGATGCCTTAACCGCTTCAAATCCTAAAAAGTAATCACCATAAGCATCCAATGACTCTTCTAAAACCGTCGGACTAATCACATTAATCCTAACCCCAACCGGCATTTCTATTGCCGAACTTTTCACAAAACCATTTAATGCAGCATTCACCATCGCAGCCGATGAACCATACACAATAGGATCATCACTCAAAATACCACTAGTCAGCGTAAAAGACCCTTTAGGATTAATATGCTTTAAGCCAATCAATACTAAATTAACCTGACCCATCAGCTTATCCTGCAAACCAATCGCATAACTATCCGCAGTCATTTCTGCTAATGGTGCAAATTTCACTTTACCAACAGTTGAAACCAACGCATCAAACGAACCAATGGCTTGATACATTTTCTCAATGGATGCCACGTCTCTAATATCCACTTGAAACTCACCGCTACTCATTCCCACAACCACTACTTCATGTCTTGGCTTAAGCTGATCTACTACTGCTCTACCTATCGTACCCGTACCACCTACAACGATTATTTTCATAGAAACTCCTGCATAGTCTTTATTTTATCTAAAATAAGCCAATTGCCTTCTAATAAACGCAACGCCGGCATATCCGCCAAAGTTGCCCATTTTAGCTGTTGGTTTTCTTTCCCATAGGGTTCGCCTTGAAATTGATCGATTAACCAAATTTCAAGTAAGACAGTTTTGTCTGGATAAGTATGCGTATGTTCAAAAAGGAGATTAGCAGATAATACTTCTATGCCTAACTCCTCGTGCAGTTCGCGGGTTAATGCATCCCTGCCCGATTCGTTAATTTCTATTTTGCCGCCCGGAAATTCCCAATAGCCGCTGTAAGGTTTATCAAGCGGGCGCTCCGCCACTAATAGCGCATTGCCACGCTTGACGATACCAACGGCTACTCGAATCAATCTAACTTCCCGTGACATTGCTTAAATTTCTTACCTGAACCACAAGGACAAATATCATTACGTCCAACTTTTGCCGTTGTGCGCATCACTGGTTGTTGCAAAAGTGTCACAGCAGGCTCTTCTCTCGTCGCAACATCACCATCATCCATACCACCAGGCGCTGCATGTTGATATTCCATGTTATGCAAGTTCACGACTTTACGTTGACGAGCTTCCATTTGCTCAACATCTTGTTCAACACGCACTTCAAATTTGCTAAGCGCAGAAATCACTTCATAATTTAGCTTATCTAATAATTGTGAGAATAATTCAAACGCTTCACGCTTGTATTCTTGCTTAGGATTTTTTTGCGCATAACCACGCAAATGGATACCTTGACGCAAATAATCCATTGCTGCTAAATGCTCGCGCCAAGACGTATCTAGCGTTTGCAACATCACTGCTTTTTCAAATTGGCGGATAACATGCTCGCCAGCCTGCTCAATTTTAGCATCGTAAGATGCTTTAAAGGCGGCTTGAATACGTTCGCGCAACTGCTCTTCATCTAAATTGCTTTCTTCTTCTAACCATTTGGTGACAGGGAGCTTTAAGTTAAAATCAGCTAATAAACGCTGCTCTAACCCTGGCGCATCCCACTCTTCTTCCATACTATGCGGCGGAATAAAGGTACTAACCAATTGGTCAATCACACGGAAACTAATATCCTGAATCACATCAGCGATGCTGTCTGAGTGCAGCAACTCATCACGTTGACCATAAATAACTTTACGTTGATCGTTTGCCACATCATCGTACTCTAACAATTGTTTACGCACATCAAAGTTATACGCTTCTACTTTACGCTGCGCGCCTTCAATACTACGTGACAACATGCGAGATTCTAATGCTGCGCCCTTTTCCATACCAATACGCTGCATGATGGCATTTAATCTATCACCACCAAAAATACGCAGTAAGTTATCGCTCAATGACAAGTAAAAACGTGAACGGCCTGCGTCACCTTGACGTCCAGAACGACCGCGCAACTGATTATCAATACGACGAGATTCATGGCGCTCAGTCCCTAATACATATAAACCACCTGCTTTTAATACTTGATCGTGTCTTTCTTGCCAAGCTAGTCGGCGCTTTTCAACTTCTTCCGGTGTTGGATTATCTAACGCTTTTAATTCAGACGCTAAGTTACCACCCAAGACAATATCCGTACCACGACCAGCCATGTTGGTTGCAATCGTGACGGCACCCGGTCTACCCGCTTCTGAAATAATTTGCGCTTCTTTTTCATGGAATTTCGCATTTAATACTTGATGCGGAATATTATTCTTTTTCATCAATTCAGATAAAATTTCAGAAGCTTCGATGGAGGCTGTACCCACCAATGTTGGCTGGCCTGCTTCATTTGCTTTTTTAATATCTTCAATAATGGCTTCGTATTTTTCTTCCGTTGACATATAAACAAAGTCAGGCAAATCTTGTCTAACCATATCTCTATGTGTCGGAATCACTAATACTTCTAAACCGTAAATTTGCTGGAATTCATACGCTTCTGTATCAGCAGTACCTGTCATACCACCTAATTTTTCATATAAACGGAAATAATTTTGGAACGTAATCGACGCCAAGGTTTGATTTTCTTGGTTAATTTTAACGTTTTCTTTCGCTTCAACGGCTTGATGTAAACCATCAGACCAACGTCTACCAGGCATGGTACGGCCCGTATGTTCGTCAACGATGACCACTTCACCTTGTTGCACAATGTAATCAACATCGCGAATAAATAAAGTATGCGCACGCAGGCCAGCATTAACATGATGCATTAAGACAATATTATGCGCATCATAAAGACTTTCACCTTCTTTTAATAAACCTGCTTTTGTTAATAAATCTTCAATATGTTGATGACCTTCTTCAGTCAAAATTACTTGTTTAGATTTTTCATCCAAACTGTAATCGCCTGGGCCGTCTTTTTCTGCTTGTTTAATCAGCTGTGGAATCACTTTATTAATAGTGAGGTATAAATCTACACTATCTTCTGCCATGCCTGAGATAATTAATGGAGTACGTGCTTCATCTATCAAAATAGAATCGACTTCGTCAATTAAGGCATAGGTTAAGCCGCGCTGAACTTTTTCATTCAGGCTAAACACCATATTATCGCGCAGATAATCAAAACCAAATTCGTTATTGGTACCGTAGGTAATATCAGCTGCATAAGCCGCTTGCTTATCATTGGGTGTCAAGCCGTGGAGATTAATCCCAACCGTCATACCTAAGAATTCATATAACGGACGCATCCATTCCGCATCACGTCTTGCTAAATAATCATTTACGGTCACCACGTGAACGCCGCGAGCAAGCAATGCATTTAGATAAACAGGCAATGTTGCTACTAAGGTCTTACCTTCACCGGTACGCATTTCAGCGATGTTACCGCCGTGCAATACCATGCCGCCAATTAATTGCACATCAAAATGGCGCATATTCAATACACGCTTAGATGCTTCTCGTACCACTGCAAATGCTTCTGGCAATATATCGTCCAGACTTGCTCCACCCTCAAGGCGCTGCCTAAAATCTGCCGTTTTAGCTTTTAAAGCCTCATCAGATAATGCCGATATTTCTGACTCTAGTGCGTTTATTTTATCTACTGTTTTCCATAACTGACGCAGTACCCGCGTATTGCGACTACCCAGAACATTCGTAAAAATGCGATTTAGCATGATGAGTTAACCTAGAAAGAGAAACAAACGAAAACCTTACCCTGTCTACAGGAAAAGTCAAATAAAGATGCATGAATCTGCCTGAAAAATCCATGTGTTACCAGGCAAAACTCACATCTAACCTTTGTTAAAGCTTGTCAGTCATTGGCGAGCACAGCTGTCCAAACTAACGACAATATCTGTTACATATAGTGTTATATAAGATCAAAAAAAATAAATTCAAGTAACTCATTCAAAAATTGAAAAAAACTGGATATTTACTAGCCATTCTTAATAATTTACCGTGTTTTTTTTGACATAATGAAAGAATAAAGCATAAAAACTTGCTTTATGGGAGGCTGATATCAGGAATATTAACTTCATCACCAACGAATCTTACAACGGATACAATACAAAATCCGTGGTTCAACATGCTATGTATGACCAAGCTTTATTGCCGCCTGATCAAGCATGTGGGCATCTTTTTACCGTTATTTATCCACTCAACTTTATGCTGAGCCAACCTCATAGAGGGGAGTGTCACTTCCAGCAACACCACCATTCAGCCATTACTTAAAACATCAGAAAATTCTGATCGCAAAACAATATCAGCCTTTTCCATCTCTCTTAATTGATAGTGTCCGAATAGTGCATACTGGCCGTCAATTATTAAAAATAGGTGGTTATATGCAAGCTCAAGTCATTAAATCGTTTGGCAATTATACACAATTCGCGAAAATGGATCTAGACAAACCAGTCATCAAGCCTGGCCACCTGATCGTTAAAGTGATGGCAACCAGCGTCAACCCAGTTGATTGCAAAATACGAGCGGGCAAATATCCAACTATTTCTCCAGAATTTCCCTCTGTATTACATGGAGATATGGCAGGAATCGTGGTGGAAGTAGGTGATCAAGTCAACGATTTTGCCGTTGGCGATGAAATATACGGCTGTGCTGGCGGTGTAAAAGGCCTTGGAGGCGCGTTGGCTGAGTTTATGCTAGTTGATGCTAAGCTAGTGGCTAAAAAACCCACCACCCTGTCCATGACAGAAGCTGCCGCCCTCCCTTTAGTTGCCATTACTGCTTGGGAAGCGCTCTTTGATAAGGCAAACATTAAAGCGGGCCAAAAAGTGCTAATTCATGCCGGCACTGGCGGCGTTGGTCATATTGCTGTGCAATTAGCAAAATGGGCTGGTGCAGACGTCTACACGACCATTTCTTCCCCAGAAAAAGCAGAGATTGTCCACGCCTTAGGTATTAAAAATACGATTAATTATCGCACCGAAGAAATCCCAGCGAATCACTTTGACATGGTCTTTGATACCGTTGGTGGAGAAAACCTAGATAAATCATTACTAGCTGTGGCTCCCTACGGAAATGTTGTTTCTATTCAAGCAAATGCCAGCCATCATCTCGGAAACTTGTATTTCAAAACAGCTAGTTTACATACTGTTTTCATGTTGCTTCCTATGCTTAGCAATAATAAGCGCGAACATCACGGCGAAATATTAAAACAAGTTGCTGCATTAGTTGATAAAGGTTTAATTAAACCCATACTTGATGAACGGATTTTTACATTAGACGAAGTCGGTGAGGCACATGCTAGATTAGAGTCTGGCAAAGCGATAGGAAAAGTGGTTATTGCAATACAATAATACTTACTAGCATAATGCTCTCAATTTAATAAATTGAAAATAATAATGCGTAAATTGACGGCGAACTTCATTGGGTGTGGGAAACTTGGCAAAACCATTGCTAAATTACTAAAAGATAACAACTTAGTAGACATTGCAGGTATTGTGAATTCAACCATAGAAAGCACCCATAACGCCGTCAGCTACGTAGGAGCGGGTATTGCCTGCGCTAATCTTCAAGCACTACCAAAAGCAGATATTTACTTTATTACGACGCCAGATGCTCTTATTAAAGAAACCGCGATAGCACTAGATACCGCCAATTTACTACCAGCTAACTCCATTGTACTGCATTGCAGCGGCTCTTATTCCTCAGATGAATTAGTCCAAACCAAAAATAGTCAGTGCAGCATTGCCAGTATTCACCCTATCAAAAGCTTTGCAAATCCAGATCAAGCTATCCTCACTTTTCCTGGTACTTATTGCGCCATTGAAGGAGACAAATCAGCTATCAATACGTTAACACCTATTTTTGAAAAATTAGGTTGCCTGATGTTTCCTCTGAAAAAAGAAAGCAAAAAAATCTATCATGCAGGCGGTGTGATCGCTAACAACTACTTAGTTACCTTACATCATCATGCTATGCAGTGTTACCTAAAGGCTAACATTGATGAGTCCATTGCTAAAAAAATTGTGTCTAAGCTAATGCAAGATGCGCTAGATAATTTAGCTCAATTACCACATCAAGCTGCATTAACCGGCCCCATACAGCGTGGCGATATTGCTACGATTATCGATCACAAAATAGCACTAGATGAAGATCAGGTGTATGAGATTATGGGAAAGGCCACGATAAAACTGACAACACATTCTCTTGATGCGATAGAAAAACTGAAAGAAGCACTAACCACCAAAAAACCAGCTTAACGACAATCTATTTATTCTTGGGCGATTTCAAATACACATGAAATCAGATCCAGAAACGAGACCATGCATGCAAAATATTCTCATTGTAGATTGCTTTTGTACAAACAAACCAAATGCTGGGAACCCAGCTGCAGTTGTGACCGAATTCCAAGGGGGAGACCGTGAAAAGCTTGCACTCGCTAAAAAATTAAATCAGCCCGTTACTGTATTTATAGCCAATCAAGACAGCCATGAACCTACCATCCAGTTTTTTTACCCTGAAGCTAAGATGCCGTTATGTATACACGGTACATTAGCTGCAGCAAAAATCATCCTTCCAAAAGATCAACTAGCAATAAATTTTAAAACCGATGATGGTAAAACCTTAGCCGTTAGAAAACAGAAAAAAAACATTTATGAAGTGAAAGTTGAAAGACACGATTTTGCAAAGCCTATCATTAAAAATGAAGACATACTCAGAATGCTGAATCTTCAGGACACTGACTCTATCAACAACACACTGCCCCTATGCATTGAATCTGCAGGAAGCTCAAAACTACTCATCCCCTTAACCACCCTTACATTACTTCAAGACCTACAACCTAATTTTGAATTAATCAAACAATGGAGCATTCAAAACAAAATAAATGGATTGTATGTATATACAGATCAAACATCTTCAGAGACAGCTGATTTTCATGCAAGAGGCTTCAATCCTAAAACCGGTCATAATGAAGATGCAGCAACAGGCGTAGCTGCAGCTGCCCTATCATTGGCTCTTCAAAAAAATATTAGCATCGAGCAAGGCCATTCAATTAATATGCCCTGTTTAATAACTGTCTCTTATATCAATCAAAAGACTGTATATGTAGGGGGAGTAGTTTCAGATAGTAAACAAACAGGCTTTCAATATACAATGCCAACCTCCTGAATAAACGCACAAATCTAGTAAGTCCCATTCCTGCAGCAACCCCATTAAATAGACCATTCTAGCAATATAACCAAATATAACCTATAATAACCAGAGTGGATTCCCCATGACTTACGGGATAATAATTAAGAAACAAGCCAAAAAGACATTACAAAGTCTTCCTCGGCCGGAAAGAAACAAGATTACCGAAAAAATTATGGCATTAGGAATAAATCCAGACAATCCTATGCTTGACGTTAAGCCCCTACAAGCACAGCCTTTCTACAGATTACGGATCGGTAATTGGCGAGTGATATATGACAGAGATGATAACGTGAAAATTATAGCTATTGAAAAAATCAAACCTCGAGGAGACGCTTACAAATGAGCTTACAAGTCATTAAATCTATCGATGGAAAAGATGAATATGTTCTTTTACCCATTACTATATACAACGCCTTAAGCAGCCAAATCAAAGAGCGCATGAATAAAAGCAAAGACGCTAGTGACTATGTTACTTTCGACCCTGCTGATTATATTGATAACCCCATTGCATTGGCTCGTGTTAAAGCAAACATTACACAAGAAGAATTAGCTAAACGAATGAAGGTAACACAAGCTTATATCAGCAAGATTGAAGCACAAGATAAAGTGACAATGAAAGTATTGCAAAAAGTTAAAATAGCACTTGAGAAAGCGTAGCCCGCATGCAATGCGGGCTACGCTTTCTGCGAAGTTGAAGCCAGAATTTAGGTAATTATTTTTTTAAACAAACGCGTGCTCATTATTTTTTTTACAAACCAAAGCTTTTTTTGTAACTTCCTGATGGGCGTGATAAATTTTTTTAGCGTAATTAAACTCTGCGTCATCTCCCGCCAAAGATTTAAATGCGCTTTAACAGCGTAAGGTAGTGTGTTGTAATTATCTGTGATCGAGTAATCAAGATGTTGCGATTCGCCCTGATAGATAGGCAAATTATCAAAACTGGTTATATGAAAATCTTCAGTACAATAACTGCCGTCATCTTTGCCAATATGATTAGCACGCGCCAATAATGGCGATACTACTTTTAATTCAGGTTTTGAAAGCAAGTAATCATATATCGCACAATCCCACCCATCGACTTGATCACCATTGATATTAGTAAAAAATTCAGGAAAACGTAGCCAATTAGATGCAAAATGAGTTTGCCATTGTTGTTTTGTCAGGATAAAACCGAGACTGTTAAAGCATTTTGATTTGACTAGTAGCGAGGGACATTCTGGTGTGGAAAGAAACCCTGAGCTGAAGCAACCAGCAAACATAAGGTTTAAACAAAGCTGATCCGTGTGATCTAACATTTGATACCAAGTGGCCATTTGCGTGAGATCACTTGATACCACCATATCTTCTTCTAAATAAATATTCAGCAAAGACCCTTGTTGAAAAACTTTCGTCAATAACTTGTAAGGGTTTTGACGTACACCAAGGCGCGTCTGATTAATTTCAATTTGAAATTGGTCTTTTGCTAACAACGCATGAGCAATGGCTTTAAACTCTTCAACTTTATTGCTGGGCTCAATCTGCATGTAGATCATCCAGCCATTTAAGTTGTTTTTCACCAAAGAAGAGAGCAATTGTTCAAAGTAATGCGGGCGATTAAATGCAGTAATGGTGATTGTCTGCTGCGACATTAGACTAATCCTGAAGCGTTTATTATTAATTAATTGGGCCGCGTTGGGATCGAACCAACGACCCGCTGATTAAGAGTCAAGCTAGTCATTTTTAAATCACTTAACAAACAACACCTTACGATGTTAAGCAATATAAAAACCGAGCTAAATCTACCCCAATTATAGGGTAATCTAGCTTGGTTTGCTACGTTTTTGCTACAGTTGCTGACCGAGCGATTTTTAAAATCATTGCAGGATTAAGCACAATTTTATAGGAAATAAACATGAGTAAATCTTTCGATTTTACCGATAAAAAATATATAACAATTTTAGAAGAAGCAAAGCAAAGAATTCTCTCTTCAAGGATACAAATTGCCAAAGCTGCCTCCCGTGAGCAATTCACTCTTTATTGGTGGTTAGGACAAATGATAGTCGAAGCTCAAACAAAGCATGGTTGGGGACGATCAGTTGTTGAACAACTTTCAGTTGATCTTAAAAAAGCGTTCGGCGGTACGATTGGATTCTCCCCTCAAAATCTCTAGTATATAAGACAGTTTTATCTCGAATATAAGGATCACCAAAATCTTCAACATGCAAATTTAACAATAAAGAAGAGGGGCGTTTACGGCACCATCACCATTGATGGAAAAGAAATACCATTTAAAAAACGTAATGCTGCCTATCTTACACCCCTTTCTTCTCATCATATCAAGGCTATCAGCGAGACCCCGCTTAAATTTATGGTAATCTATGGTAATCATTACACCTACGGGGTTAGAAGAGAGATTGAAATTGATGAGTATTCCAAAAAATGACCCGAACGAAGCGGCTTCAGCTTCATTTATCTCAGAAATCGGCAAACAAAGCACTCACGGAGTGAAAAGAACTAAATGACACTACTTACAGCTTACTACCAAGCGTTATCTAGCCAATTATAGCGGCCGGCCTGCTGGCAAGGCATCATCCTAGGTTTTTTTTGATGCCACCTCTATTCGTGCTTGCTTTTTCATCATTAGCAACTAGCCAGAAAACAAAGAAATGAAGATATTGACATTTACAACAATAAAACTGATTTTAACCCGTTTAAATTAACCATAAATATAGAAGGTGAAACTTTATGATAATCGATATCGATGGAGGGAAAATTCATTATGAAACCAGTGAAGACATTCTAACAACGAAAAAGCCAATCTTATTTGTTTTGCCAGGCGGGCCTGGTGGGGATCATTCTATTTATAAAGCTCACTCAATAGAGCTAGAAGAATCTTTCTGTATTGTTTATCACGATCCACGCGGCTGTGGAAATAGTTCCGACTTTGATTTATCTAGCGCAACTATGGAAAACTATATTAATGATATTGAATCTTTAAGAGAACACCTAGGATTAAACAAGATATCCATATTAGGCACCTCTTATGGAAGCATGTGCGCAATAGGATACGCTATCCAGTATCAAGAAAATTTAGATAACCTTATTTTAGTAGGTGGCTCGCCAAGTTTTCGTTTCTTAGAAACTGCTAAAATAAATCTAAATAAACGTGGCACTCCTGAACAAAAAAAAATATGTGAGTACTTATGGAAGGGAAAATTTAAAGATGATGCACATGTGCGTGATTTTATGCGTATCATGAGACCTCTCTATTCCGTCACTACCCCGTCAAGTAATACACCAACCAAAGCGCCTACTTTTTCATATGAAGTTCTTAATTTAGGTTTTGGTGATTTTCTTCAAAAATTTGATTTTGAATCTGATTTATCTAAGATTACATGCAAAACATTAATAATGGTCGGAGAATCAGACTGGATAAACGACCCAGTACATCTTAAAAATTTTGCAGGAAAAACACATTCCACACAGTTAAATATTCTGGAAAATTGTGGGCATTTTGTAGCAATTGATAGGCACAAAGAATATTTAAAGTTGATAAAAGAGTTTATTTTCAGCGATGATAGCATCAAGACCAATACTTAAAGCCATCACATCCACGTAAAGAACAAGTTGATGTTTGTGGCATCAATTTCAATCCATTTAAGATTTTTAATAGTAATGTGGCTAACAAAAAAATAATCTCCAATGAAGCTACTTAATACCATATACAAAATAATTCGTCATCGTCATATCAAACCCGTCATGCAGGTCTTGCTCAATAGCTAAATTTAATATGTCTACATCAGATTTTTTAGCAAGATTAAATTTTTCTAGCATTGGAATTGCGCTTTCTAAATCTAATTGAAAAAAATAAAGCTGCTCTGATGTAAATTTAGGCTTGCAAATTTTAAATTGGGGCTGCTTGTACCCCACTTCAGTGAATAAACCTAACAGATCAGAGCCGAGATTAAAATTTATATTAAGCTTGTGTGCAAGATCATTAAAAAGCATTACGTACTTCTTAAATGACTCAGCAATTTTATCAAGATAACTTTCCTTCAATGTCGCTTCTTCGTGTGCCATGACACCACCTGGAGCCAATAAATGATAGAATGCTTGCATCACCGGTTTAATCTTTTCAGCTTCGAGATGTATCAGCAACCAACGGCTATATATAAAGTCAGGTCTGCAAGGTAATTCAGCCACGAAATTATCAAAATCCACATCTAGTACAGATTTTTTAATAAAACGAATATTGCTCAATCCTTCTTTTTGAGCAAGTTGCTCAGCCAGCATTAACTGCTCCTCGCTAGCATCAATACCAATCACTATGCCATCTGGCCCCACCTGCTTCGCCATCCAACACGCCATCGCCCCCTGTCCACAGGCTATATCAATGATGCACTTCTTATCTTTCACTCCAATATCCAAAAGTGCGCGTTGGCTCAATGGATTATACACATCATTTAAAATTTTTAAGCGCAGCTTGTCTTTATCGCCTACATCATAAATATATGTTTTTTTGCTTTGGGGATTATTCATTAATATGCCATCAATTCTGTAAATAAAGTAACAGTATTACAAGCAGAGGATTTGCGCAACATGAGATCAAAAATATAAATAAAACAGAATATTAACCGTTAGGAGCAAAGTGAACTAGGTTGCCCACCCAAGCTCCCATGTCAAACATACAGTATTCTCATTTCACTCGTGATCTACTAATAAATTTAGCGACAATATGTTTAGCTTCTTCTGGAAAATCTCTATAAACCGGATCACCAGCACCCTCCATTACTGATCTTGCCCCACACCTGTAGACACTAATTTGTTAAACTTACGAGTAATAATGAAGAGGTGTTTAAAATGGCAAGACAGAATAGAAAATATACAGCCGAGTTTAAACAGGAATCGGTCAATTTA
>JBAQCP010000225.1:0-4294 GCA_049294295.1 Gammaproteobacteria bacterium
CAAAAGATTTGCCGGGCTACGCTACTGCCATACCGCGCAGGCGGGTACCCATCCGTAACATTCCCGGAACTTTATATTTAAATTGTATTTGTTGTTACCCCATCTTTTATCAGTGAGAATGACAGCGGTAGTTCAGACTGAACCAAGGCTATTTGGTGTATAATTAAAGCATCCTACCCAGGGAGTATTCACCATGCTGCGTTTAGCCATCTTATTCTTTATCATCTCCCTCATTGCCGGTGTTTTTGGCTTTACTGGCATTGCCGCAGCTTCCGCTGGCATTGCTAAGTTATTGTTTTTTATATTTATTGCTATTTTTCTATTATTGGTTTTGGCGGTGGTATTCATCAAAAAATAGCACCATTTAGCCCCAAATCCACTAATTAGTTGATTATCCCCCTAAAAGCATCTAGAATGTACAAAAAATATACTAACAAGAAGGGGTATGTCATGCTTAGTGGTTACAGCTTATTCACCTTAAGCCAAGAAGAAACAACCAGGCATACTCAATTGTTATTAAAAGGATTAGGCAGAGACATGGATCAAGTGCTTACTGAGTTGCTTAATCTTAATCAATTAAGCCAGTCTTTTGTCCCCAATTTTTTATCGAATCTAGATTTAAATCTATATACCCAAGAATACTGTTCCTTGGTGAATTCTGTTTGGCCGCATTTAAATGATTGGCAAAAACATACCGTATTAAATGAACTAGTCAATAAACCTAGCTTCTACGACACTCTATTATCCCATCTATCTGACGTGATTAAAGGGCAATTTGCAAATCATTATGTAGATTCTTGCTTGACCTATAATCCATCCGAAAACAATATCGCCGTTATTACCGCTTGCTGGAAACATTTGCCTTGGTATCTACATAAACGAATAGTTATTAAGTGGCTAAACAATCCAGAATATATATTACCAATAATATTGGATATTAATAGAGCTGATCCACACGATCAGTCAGGTATATTACGCTTTTTTATAAAAATGAGCTTATCAGCAAATAACCAAAATTATGTTGCCATCATTAGCCAATTATTACCTGTTCTTAAATATCCATTAAGAAGTGAATTACTTTCTATTTTATTATTTTGCACACCGTCAGGAATGCCTTATATAACTTATTTACAAGAGATATTGGTAGCATTAGAGAATAATGAGTGTTATGAGCAATTAAGTAATGAAGTTATTTTGGAATGTGCGCTGCAATTTAATGTATATTTCATCTCTTTATTTTTCCCTGCCAATCCATTACTACTTAATGGGCTCTTAGAAACAAACACGCTTCATCAAGAAGAAGTGGACAAAATTATAGCCACATTGAGCGATAAATTTTCCGATGACGACAGATTATTTTTATCATCATTAATGCCGCAATTTACCTATACGATAGGCAGTGATTATTTAGACTTGCATGATGAATGCGGAAAAACCAGTTATCCAGGCATGTTGTTTGCTTTATCTCAAACAAAAGAAAGAAAAGCAAAATCTAGTACTGCTTATTCAGTGACCTGCACAGTCATAAATGCGGGATCAAATAATGATGTAGACGCATTTTTTGATATTGTAAAAAATGCTGAAAAACCGTTGACCGAAAAATTCATCTTATCATCCGGCAGCCATTGGTTGAGTGGTATCATTTGGATTGATGAGCAACAACATGCTAGCATGCTGATTATTGACTCATTAGGTGCTAATACATTAGACGCACCTGAGCAACTACCAATCTCGTTTTATAATGCATTTCCTGAAGGCGATTTGTATATTTCTTTAGAATGTAGGCAGTACACAGGTAATGGGTGTGCGATTTTTTCACACGAAGATTGTATGAAATTATTTACAATTGAAAAATATTTAGATGAACAGCATCAGCCAGGGGGGTTGCTCGGTTACATAAGAGACAATGTAGTGGGGACGGTAGATAATATGGAGTCTTTTTGGGATGGCGTTAAATCAGTTCGGATGCCATTACCATTTTTGAGATTGATGCAGTCTACTAGTGTTTATCGCCATATAGCTGATCATGCAGAAGAGGCTCAGTATTTGCCTGTAAATAAAAAGGGAGAAACTATTTACGAGGCATTAGAAAGAAGCTTTGTAGATTCCGCAAGTACATCTATAAATATTAGAGTCCAAGAAAAAATGACTACGATTGCTAAAAACAACTTAAACTACCTATTTAATCATCCTGATTTAAAAGAGATAACAACCGAAACGATTCAGCATGAATTTACCATCGACGGCTTTAAAAGCCGTTACGGCTATTAGAGATTAAGTATGAAAAGCCATCAAAATCTAGACGAATCTTTTGATATCGACAGTTTGTTAGGATCTATTTATTCAAATAAAACTGGCGTACTAAATATTCATTTATTTTTTATAAAGTACGTAGGATGACCTGAAATTATTTACAGTGGATGGCCTTAAGGATAGATACAAGCAGCTTAAATAAAAAAGGCAATACAGAGTTCTGTATTGCCTTTTTGATACTTAATGTTTATCGAAATGGTTTTTTTCAATAAATGCATCAATTTCTTTTTCGGCTCTATCTTTTGCATATCCATATTTCTTTTGAATTTTACCTGCCAATTCTTCATAAGAGCCTTGCATATGGGCAACATCATCATCAGTGAAATCAGCCCATTGTTGACGAACTTTACCTTTCACTTCTTGCCATTTACCTTGAATAATATCTTTATTCATGATGATTCTCCTTGTCATTTAAAACTAATATAAACGCAGGAATAGAGAAGTTAACCTTAAAGCAGTGAATTAATTATAACACACAATAACCAGGATTACCAAAAAAGAGGGGTTTCAAAAATAATTATAAGTCAATGAGATAATATGATTCATTTTATTTTGTGCACTGGCTGATGCACTCATGGTATATTGATTTATATAACCAATTTCCCACCAATCTAATTTATTAATAAATAAGTTAATGCCTAAAAATAATCTATTCTCGCTAATCAATCGATTAGTCGTATAGTTGGTTTTATTTAACTGAAAAAAAATCTCGTCATAAACAAAGGGGTGAGAATTATTAATCAATCCTGTCTCAAATTCTAACGCTAAGCGCTCTCTCAATCTTAAAGAAATTTGAGATTGATTACCTCTACCAATTTCCTCTAGTCTTGATCTTAAAATTGAACGATCTATGCGAGAGCGCATAGGCAATAATAACTGTTGAAACAACCTGTTTTCTTGATAAAAATTATTATAAGGGTTATGTCCGGACCAACGATAACCCGCCCAAATACTTTTACCAAGAGCTAAGCGATATCCAATACCACCTTCGATTAAACCGGTTTGAACCGGGTGACTTTCATTGATCAATCTCAACTGAGTAAATACAAGGCCTAACCATTGTTTGTCTTGCCCAAAACTAGTTTGGTAATTAGTAGCCAGCCAAAGTTTTTCATGCTGTTCTAACGCATAAATTGGCGTTAATACGCATGATAAAAACAAGAGTAAAAAAAGCTTTTTGATCATTGGAATGCCGGATTTATTCAATAGAAATATTACTATACTTCTGCTTTTTTAAAATAGCTATCACTCTGGCGACCTTTTTAATATCTGATTTGCGCTAAACTATTAGAATAACTGAGGAGAACGCCATGGACATTATTAGAAAATCAGAAGCACATTGGGTAGGGGATATAAAAGATGGCTCGGGCACTATTAAATTAGGTAGTGGTGTATTTGAAGGACCTTATAGTTTTAAGGCAAGAACTAGCATTGAAAGTCAAGACACCAATCCTGAAGAATTGATTGGTGGGGCACACGCGGGTTGTTTTTCGATGGCATTATCCGCAATATTAACCAAATCCGGTCATCCGCCAACCGATATTTTTACAAGCGCAAAAGTTCATCTTGCATCAGAAGGAGAGGGCTTCGTTATTTCGCAAATTGATTTAGAAACGACAGCAAGCGTACCTGGATTATCAGAAGACGAGTTTTTGAAATATGCAGAAACAGCTAAAAAAACTTGCCCCGTTTCCAAGGCATTAGCCGCTGTAAAAATTGAGTTTAAAGCAACGTTAAAATAAGCGTCGTCCCGCGCGCAAGCGCGGGATCCAGAGATAAATAGATAAATTAATAAATCACTACTGACTAACAGCAACACCGCCATCCGGTCGTCGAATATCATTTGCGCCTTCTAATGATCTTGCCCCGACTTTGTAGACACAGTCATGCGACAATTTTAAATTGATTCTCAAACACTTCAGGTGCGATTGAACCAATAGCGGAATGTCGACGAACCCGATTGTAATACACTTCAATGTAC
>JBAQCP010000226.1:0-2044 GCA_049294295.1 Gammaproteobacteria bacterium
GTACATTGAAGTGTATTACAATCGGGTTCGTCGACATTCCGCTATTGGTTCAATCGCACCTGAAGTGTTTGAGAATCAATTTAAAATTGTCGCATGACTGTGTCTACAAAGTCGGGGCAAGATCAAATTCTTATATTCTTACAAGATGGAAAATATTGGTTAAGGGTAGATATTTTTGGTTAAGAAGTATCGGATCTTCAATATTCTCGGAAGCGCTTTATACTTTCTTGGCTATTATTATGATGGAATTAAATTCAATACCTCTAAATGACATCTTTAAAGTAGCTTCTTTAAGCTTCGTTATTAAATTTAGTTATAGTGTGATATTTGCTGGACCAGCTAATTTACTTGTTAATCATATTAAAAATAAAACAGGAATTGATAGTTATGAGTTTCCTAAGATTTTCACTCCCTTTAAGTACAGAGCAAATCGATAAGCCTACTGACAAACAATTTACAATTATTTCGGGTGGACAGACAGGTGTGGACCGAGCTGCTTTGGACGTTGCTATTAAGCTAGGCATACCTCATGGAGGCTGGTGTCCAAAGGGTAGGCTAGCTGAAGATGGTTCAATTGCTGAAACCTATCTATTAAAAGAAACAAATACGACAGAATATAGTGAGAGAACTATAGCAAATATAATAGATTCTGATGCAACACTTATTATTTTGCCTAGTAATGCTGAAATTACTGATGGTACTATTTTAACGATTGAGGAAGTGAAGCGAAGAGGAAGGCAATATCTAATAATGGATATTGCAGATTTGAAATCAAAACAACATATATTCCATGATTGGTTATTAGATAATAATGTAATTATTCTAAATGTTGCGGGTCCCAGAGAATCGCAGTTTCCCGGAATATATAAGATATTTTGCGAAAGCTTCGAGACAATGTTAATTTTAGCGCAGCAAGTAGAGTCAGCTCCAAAATATAGATAGCTACCTAGAGCGTCTACTAATGAGCAAAAATAAGATAATCAACCGCGATTAGATGCTTGGCTGAGTCACATGGTATTGGATCTGTGCCTATGTTGAATGGATGTGGATCCTTTCTAGGAGGGGTCAATTAGATCACGCATTATTAATTCATTTAATTAAAACCATGCTATGCCCACAGAGTGGCTGATTTTGCAAGGGTGGTAGAATTAGTGCTTACCTATCTCCTTGTAAATAGCATAGTTAAAACAGTAACCCCAATAATTTGATGTTCCTTTTCATCATAAAAGATTCCTTCTGAGCCATGTACAACAGGCTGTAGTTGCCATTTTGGCGAGTCAATTATTAGTTCTCGTAAAGATAATGTATTGTCGTTTTTAATTTTTATTAGGATGATATCCATATCGGTTGGTGTTTCATTTGGATCTATAATGAATATGGTTCCAATGGGGAATCTTGGCTGCATAGATGGTCTACTTTCTAAAGCAAAGGTTTGGTCACTTAGGGTGTAATTATCTCCTGAAGTTACGGGATGCCAATTTTTCCAGGACTTTAGGTCAATATCATTTAAAGATTGCATTGTAGCGGCAGTAATCCAATCCAATAATGGGATAAACTGTGGTTTATTTTTGCTCATTGATGATATGTATTGATATTCATTATCTTCAATTAAGCTGTCTATGCTTACATTAAAGAAATCCGCTAACAAGGTTAGTGTAGAAATCCGAGGATCGGTAGTTTCGCCTGATACGATTCTTCGCACAGTCATAACAGGGATATTGATGGCCTGTGCTATCTCACTTTCCGATAATCCACGTTTATCTAATAAGATACGAAGATTTTTTGATAATAACTTGAGATGAGTATTATTTATTTTAATTGTAGATATGTTACTCATATGGGTGCGCCGCTCACTTTATAGTAAAAACAACAAGTTAATAATTATAGTTATTTATGTCTATATTAATTTTAACATAAAACTGATCTTGCCCCACACCTGTAGACACTAATTTGTTAAACTTACGAGTAATAATGAAGAGGTGTTTAAAATGGCAAGACAGAATAGAAAATATACAGCCGAGTTTAAACAGGAATCGGTCAATTT
>JBAQCP010000227.1:0-10297 GCA_049294295.1 Gammaproteobacteria bacterium
GATTTGCCGGGCTACATTACTCGCAATGACGACAGTATCATAATCTAGACTCAACATTAAAATAATCCTGGAGTGGAACAATGAGTTCAAATACCCCCTTTATTTTTGGCTTACATGCCGTTGAAGCCTTACTAAAAAATCAACCTGACCGTATTTTAAGACTTGCTGTTTTTACAGATCGCCAAGACAAAAAAATTGAAGCCATTCTACGTACTGCAAGAACCCAAAATATCGCTGTTGGTCAAGCATCTAAACAAGAATTAGATAAAATGACAGAATCTGCTAATCATCAAGGCATCGTGGCGTTTTGTAAAAAAGCACGCGCCTATTCTGAAGCCGATTTAAATGAGCTATTAGGTAACTTAAACGTTCCTCCGTTTGTATTAGTCTTAGATGGTGTGACCGATCCTCATAATTTAGGTGCTTGCCTGCGTTCAGCTGATGCTGCAGGCGTGCATGCGGTGATTATTCCTAAAGATAGAGCAGCCGGTATTACGCCTGTTGTTAGTAAAGTCGCAAGCGGTGCCGCTGAAACAATTCCGCTCGTTCAAGTGACTAACTTAGCGCGCGCATTAGAAATATTAAAAGAAATGGGCATATGGATTTATGGTGCAGCTGGTGAGGCAACAGATTCTGTCTATTCAACAAAATTAACGGGCGCAATTGCCATCGTGATGGGTGCGGAAGGTGAAGGCTTGCGTCGATTGACGCGTGATACCTGTGATGTGTTGTTAAAGATTCCTATGCAGGGTACGGTATCTAGCTTGAATGTATCTGTTGCAACAGGTGTGCTTCTATTTGAAGTGGTTAGACAGCGACAATAATTAAGTGATAATTTACATGTTACTTAATTCATAACTTTGATTTAAGTACTTTTCGTCGCCTGTATAAATCCACATGATTGAGATGTTAAGTGCTTGGCAATATTTGCTTAAAGTGGGGATGTTAATCTTTCTATCGCCACTCTCATGGCGTTGATATGTTCTTGGGCAAAAACCTTTTGCTATAGCGAATGCGCGACAGCTATGAAAGTCGTTCCTGATCCTAGCTAGTTTTAATCGACGAGCAAAAGAGTCCATTCATGGTTCCTAAAAATTGCAATCCTAGATACATTAAGGTATTCTTAACAGAGCGACCAATTTGGTCGCATTGACTCTGAATTATCTCTATTATTCAAGACTATATCAAATTTTTTGAGGAAGATAAATGGATATTAAATACTCATCTATTGTGGGTAATTCCCAAAAATTGGATGGTGGAGCTATGTTTGGAAATGTGCCTAAAGCTGTTTGGAGTAAATGGCTTATTCCTGATGAATTTAATCGCATATCGTTATCCTGCCGAGCTTTGCTTATTCAGGATGAAGGTAAAATAATTTTGATGGAAACTGGTATAGGAGCATTCTTCAATCCCTCATTGAGAGATAGGTATGGGGTCGTAGAATCAGAGCATGTTTTATTAAAGTCACTTAATGATGTTGGAATATCTGAAAATGATATTGATATCATTATACTTTCGCACCTCCACTTCGATCACGCAGGTGGCTTGTTATCTGAATGGTCTGATGTAGAACCACAAAAACTACTATTTCCAAACGCGAAATATTTAGTGAGCGCTAAGGGTTGGGAAAGAGCTATAAAACCACACCCCAGAGACAAGGCTTCATTTATACCTCACCTAAACACTCTTTTAGAGCAATCTGGTAGATTAATTTTAATTGATAAAGAATCATGTAGCTTATTAGGTAAGAAATATAGATTTCTGATAACCAATGGGCATACACCGGGTTTAATGCATACAATCATAGATAACAATGAAGATTCTATAATATTTGCTTCAGATTTAATTCCAGGAACTCATTGGATACATCTTCCCATTACAATGGGGTATGATCGCGCACCTGAATTAGTAATTGATGAAAAAAGAGAAATGCTAGAGCTGGCACTTAAAAAGAATGCGCAGGTATTTTATACTCACGATTCCACAATTGCCATTTCTAGAATTTATCAGGACACTAGCGGAAGATTTTATCCATCTGATGTAACAAGTGATTTTAAAGATTTGGTGCTAGGGTAGAACAATATGGGATTAGTCATGCCTCAAAATCATATTGCTTTTACTACCGCTGGTAATATCGATGAAATATGTAAGCCCTTACAAAAATTAGGTATTACATATTTTAGTTTTGTAAGATCATACAAAGATGGTTCTCATATAAGGCTATCTAACAATCCCCAATGGACAAACCATTACTACACCCGGGGTTTTTATAATATCGTATTAAAGCAAGTCCCTGACTCTGAGGGAAATATACTTTGGTCAAACATCGATAAATATCCTTTATTTTATGAGGCGTCAGAATTTTATGATGTTGACAATGGAACAGTCATTGTTCTCAATTTAGATGATATCACGGAAAGATATTTTTTTGGTTCTACTAAAAACAATATAAGCATAAATGATGTATATCTTAGACGTATCGATTTATTTAAAAGATTTATCCTGTATTTCAAGGAATCAGCTCAGGATTTAATTTCTAAAGCAGAAACAACTAAAATATTAGTGCCAAGAAATAAAATAGAACAAGACACGAGTATGCTGCGAGATGATATTGTAGATGAATTTCTAGAAGACATAAAAATTAATAAATATAGTATAAGAGCAGCGGGAGAAGATTATTTAATAAGTAATCAAGAGGCTAAAATATTGTCTCTAATAAAATGTGGTCTCACGTCAAAGGAAATATCCAATGAGGTAGGGTTGTCTGCTAAAACAGTGGAAAAATATGGCGAGCGCTTAAAATCAAATTTAGCCTTATATTCTAGAAAAAACCTATTGTCAGCCGCTCGCTCAAATACACTTCTTGATTTAAGTTTGATTAAATAAAATTATAGTTTTGCTCTGGGTAAAGAAGGTTGACTTTCTAATGCTTCTCCATGTGTGAATGGTTTAACTTTTAGATGCTTAACAAACCATTCACAAGCTTTTTTTGCGCTTATTTCAAATTGATCAAAATAAGGATCGAAATGATCACCATCAATTAACACTAATTTTTTTGGCTTCAAAGCTTTCTTGTAGGCTCTTAATGCCAAATCTGTTGCGTTAACAGTATCATTTTTGGCGACGATAAATAAGATTGGAGTTGGCGATATATATTTAATGTATGCGATCGGTTCAAAATCACCTGAATTTTCAACTGAACGTAAGGTAACTTTATTTTCCCATGTTTGTATGCTTGCAAAAAAGCTAAATGCTGAGGGGGTTCTCATGATCCCATTTCCAGATGAATCGCTAACAACTTTAATCATTTGCGGATCATTACCTAACAATCTGGCAGTTCTATCCTCATCATATTTTTTTCTAATTTCTTCCCACTGTTCTGGTCTCGCTAGTCTGATAGATTTGTGATGCCCACTTATAAAAGGTACTTGAGCCACCACACATTTAACACGTTTATCATTGGCGCTCGCTACAATCGATGTGCCACCACTAAAGCTTGTTCCCCACAACCCAATCTGGTCGGGATCAACGGAATCTAATCCTTGTACAAAAGAGATTGCGTTTCTTAGATCTCTAATCTGAGCAATAGGATCAACTTCAAGGCGAGGGAAGCCGTCACTAGTGCCAAAATTTCTATTATCGTATACAAGAACACACATACCATTAGCAACGAATTCTTGTGCATACTTATCTAGATAATGCTCTTTTAAAGCACTAAATCCATGCGTCAATATGATACAAGGGAGCTTTGATTTTCTGTCATTTGGTGAATAAAACCATCCTCTTAAGACTAGATTTCCGTCAGATCTAAATTCAGTAGAAACTCTGCTATACATTATTCAGCCCTTTAGTAAAAGTTAAAGCAACATAGCCGGATTTTATAGAAAAGGAAATAGTAATTTTTCCTACTAGTATTTTATAAACAAGGCAGTAACATTAAGACAATCTTAAATGCTGTATTAATTAGCTAAGTTAGCACTTCGTTAATTAATATCGAAGCGGGGTGATCAGGCGACTTCCAACGCATTAATTTGCATAACTATACGTGGAATGCCACTTGCCCCTCCATTATATGGCAGCAATGATATGAAAAATTCAAATTTAATATGAGGAGAGTGACGTGCGTAAGTTAGTTATGTTTTTATGTGCATTAGGAATTTTAGGTTCGACATCTAGTTTTGCAGATACTGCATGTAAGGATAAATATGGAACTTTAAAATGTGGACAAGGAACAGTTGGTGATATTAGTTATACTGGATTTGTCGAAGCAGATGGGACCACAGTTACAAATTCAGTCAATGTATTCGGGAGTGTCACCGCAATAAATTCACATTTAAATGTTGTAGTCATAAAAGGCGAATCGCATTTGGCAAAGACAGAGGTGGTTGGCAAAATGCAAATGACTGGCAATATCAGTACAGAGGATGTTGAGATCAGAAGCCGTTCAAAGATTACCGGCGATTTTTATGCAAGTCATACTATTTTATATGATGCCATTAATGTTATTGGCATGATTGATTGTAATTTTTGTTTATTCAAAATGGATGCTGATATAGCCGGCCATGTGACCACTAAAAGTTCAGAATTTATTAATACACTAACATTAAACGCCAAAAATGCTACATTTTCAGACACAAAATTGAATGATATTTTCGTTAAAAAACCAAGTGATGATGAAGTGCAAACGATAAATTTAAGCAATGGATCAAGAGCGAATAATATTTCGTTCGAGAACCAAAAAGGAGTTGTTATCCTGAGCGGAAATTCGCAACTAATGGGTTCCGTTCAGGGCGGCAAGGTAGTAAAAACTAGAAATTAATCATAAAGGAATTTTAAAATGAAAACAGAAAAAATAGTTAAAACATTAAATGAAAGTGATTTTAGGATTGATGATAAAGGTAGAGTAGTCTTAGAGAGCGCTGAACTCATGAATGAAATTAATGGAGCTTCAGGATTGTTTGGTTATGCAAGTTCTAATGGTGCATGTGCAAACGCAAGTTGTCATTAAGAAAAATAGATGGGTGAGGCAGTTTTGTTGCCTCGCCCATTTAAAAGATAGTGCTTAAATTTAAAGGCCTAATTATATGTTATCAAAAGAAAAACTTTTATCAATTATTACCAATAAATTCATTGAGCTTATAATTTTCCCAACCGAGCAATGTAACTTTCGTTGCGTATACTGCTATGAAGATTTTTCTTTTGGTAAAATGAAAAAAAATACAGTTGAGGCGATTAAGCGATTAATTCTTCATCGTGTAAACGAATTAGATGGGATAAAAGTCACATGGTTTGGCGGTGAGCCTTTGGCAGCCAAAGATATTATTTTTGAGATTTGCGATTTCATAAAACAACTTAAAGTTGAGCATCCTCATTTTCAGTATGTTTCTGATATGACAACCAATGGTTATCGCTTAAATATTGAAACGTTATCTAAGCTGGTTGCACATGGCGTTACGCGTTATCAAATATCTTTAGATGGAACAGAAGAGAATCATAATAAGTCCCGCGTAAGGCTGGATGGGGCGGGTACATTCGCACCAATTTGGGATAATTTGTTATCTGCCAAAGCAACTGATTTGAATTTCTCTATTATTCTCCGCTTACATATTACGCCTGAAAATCTCGAAGATATGTATAGATTAATAGATTTAATTAAGCTTAATTTTGGCCAAGACAAACGTTTTACCGTGTTCTTAAAAGCAATAGAAAATCTTGGTGGGCCTAATTCTGGTTCATTTAAAACATTGCGTGGGCAAGATAAAAAAGATGTGGTGAGTAATTTATATGCTTATTTAGGCGATGAGATTAAAGCCACAAAGCTCAATGATAATGGTCCTTATGTTTGTTATGCAGCAATGACAAACTCATTTGTTATTCGCGCCGATGGGAAGATTTGTAAATGTACCGTCGCATTAAGCGATGAAAGGAATATTTTGGGTGAGTTGAAAGATGACGGTACTATAGCGATTTCTCCCGATAAATTAGCATTATGGACGCGTGGTATTAAATCGCAAAGTTTGAGTGAATTGAGCTGCCCTATGTATCAAATGCCTAAAATTGAAACGAAACTTAGATCAATTCCTGTTGTAGTGTCTGGGTAAATAGATGAAAGAAATATCTCTTTTTAGACATGAATCATTGAATAAAGGTGAATCACGCGAAGATGCATATTTAATGCTAACGACCAGGTGGTATAAAGCATATATATTGTATTTTATTTTTGGCTTAGCAGTCGTTTTGGCGGTAATCTATTCTAAATAGAAGGGAAAGGGATGTATAGTCGTAATAAATTACCTCTCATTCTGCAATCAGAAATGGCTGAGTGTGGCTTGGTTTGTTTGGCAATGGTCTTGGGGTATTACGGTTATAATATTTCGTTAGCACAGATCCGAAGTTACATTCAATCGACTCTCAAGGGCGTGACATTATATCAACTCAAACAGCTTGCTGAACACTATGGTTTAATAGCAAATGTTTTACGCATTGAGCCAAACCAATTCTCAACTTTAATATTGCCTTGTGTCATGCACTGGGATATGAATCATTTTATCGTTGTGTATAAAGTTACTCCTAGTGGGATCAGAGTGCATGATCCAGCTCAAGGTAAAAGGTTTATACCTTTTGGAGAAGTGCATAAATATTTTACGGGTATTGTTTTGGAGCTAATTGCATCTAATGACTTTCAGCTATTATCGGTTACTACGCATAATGAATACTCTAAACGTATCTTAACTGATTTATTAAAAAAACATGCTTCTTCAATAGGGGGGCTTATTTTAATTTCAGGGTTTATTCAGTCTAGCTATATTTTCGGCATTACATTTATTCAAAAATCTATCGATGGGTCTGGTAAACATTTTCAATCACATCTTATTTTTTGGATGTTATTGGCATTCCTCGGGACAAAGTTCATGGAAAATGCAGCAACTGGTCTTCGAGCCTTGATGGTTCATGCTGCAGGAACACTTATTAACTTTGAGTTTGGTTGGTCAGTAATGAAGCATATCCTTCTTTTGCCGGTATCATTTTTTGAAAACAGGCATATAGGGGATATATTATCCCGATTTGGTGCAATTGAGAAAATTCGCCACACAGTAACAGAAGGAATGATAGAGGGATTGGTTGATGGGTTAATTGCTATTATTGTGTTGGGGATGATGTTTTATATAAATATAACCATGAGTGTAGTTGTCATAATGGTTTCACTTCTCTATTTTTTATCTCGTTATTATTACCATTACTCTGCCAGGCAATATCAAGAAGAAGCATTGCATACTCGGTCAATTGAGCTCTCTCATTTTATGGAGACACTGCGATCTATTCCATCAATTAAAATATTTGCAAAAGAAAAACAAAGGCTAGATAGCTGGGCAAATAAATTTATTAAGTCATTGAATGCAATGACACGCGTGGCTTGGCATAAATTAATTTATGACTCAATTAAAAATTTATTATTTGGGATAGAATTTTCTATCACCTTATGCATCGGTTGCCTGTTACTTTCAGGGGGAAAAATAAGTCTTGGCATGCTGTATGCCTACTTGGCCTATCGACAGCAATTTACCAATGCAATTAGTAGGTTGGCCGATAAAATGCAAGAATATAAAGTGTTAGCGCTAAATCTTGATAGGTTAGATGATATTACTGCCGAATCCATTGAACTTGAATCATCAAAAGAAGTTGACAATAACCTCCCAGATTTGTCACTTGATAGATTGGTGTTAAAAGATGTTAATTTTTCATATTCTATACATGATAAAGTGATTTTGAAAAATATAAATATGGATATTAGCAAAGATGAGTGTGTAGCAATTACGGGTCCATCTGGTTGCGGTAAAACAACATTATTTAAAATTATGATGGGACTATTGCCACCCACAAGCGGCTTAGTATATTGCGGAAACCATACCATTTACCCAAATCGAGTGTCTTGTTATAGAAAAAAAATTGCGGCAGTGTTACAGGATGACGTTTTGTTTTCAGGTACTATTATAGAGAACATAAGTTTTTTTGATAAAAATGTTGATATAGATCGAGTTTATCATTGTGCTGAATTGGCTGGAATTATAGATGAGATCAATGCGTTTCCTATGCGGTTTTATACTTTAATTGGTGATATGGGTTCTGTGTTGTCTGGTGGGCAAAAACAACGTTTGATTATTGCTCGTGCCCTTTATGCCCAGCCACAAATATTATTTTTAGATGAGGCCACTAGTCATTTAGATATTCTGAAAGAGCGTGAAGTAAATCGTGCCATTAAAAGCTTAGGTATAATGGTAATCATGATTGCTCATCGAATGGAAACGATTATGATGGCTGATAGGGTTATTTCGTTAGGCCATTACGAGGGCTGTAGAAGTTCTGATCTGATCGGACAAAGCATTTGAAAAAGTAAGGTTGCCATCAAAAGGGTAATGTTGCTTTTTTAAGATTATCACCCAAGTACATCAATATTTAATTCCGCGATGTTTTATTCTTAGTGTGGCCCTGCTGGCTACTCTCAGCGTTGCCCTGAACAGAATCAAATAATTTCCCTTGATACGCAGGTATTTTTGACGTAGCCACTGCTGTTTTGGCAATCGAGAATGCGGAATCCGCCTGTTGAAGTAATAAATCAAACATTGTTTTTGTCGTTAATGAGATATGATGGTCTTGCAAAATTGTCATGCCTGCAACGACTTGTTTGATTTAATGGGCATCTAGCTGTGATAGTCGGCCAACAATTTCTGGGATGGTTAGACAATTTTGTATAAAGTTATTCGTTTTATAAGTGGAAGCAAATAGTAGTGTGTTAACTAAAGTCTCCATATTTAAACCGGCAAGCTGAATAATAGCTTCATTTTTTTTGGTTAATAGCTGCCTACTTAAATTCACGATAAATAAATAATAATTACTAGGGGTGGAAAGTAAACCATTATCCTTTTGTTGTCGAAGTGGTGTGTATGGAGAGAGCGCTAATAGCCATAAATCACAGGCATCGCTGGACATTCTCACTGAGAATGTTGGGTTGAAGTCACCTAATTGCTCTATTTTTCCCTTAGTGTACTTATAGCCCGATCGAGCGGACTTAGGCTCATGTTCAAATAATGCCAATACTTCGGGATAAATAATATCTACCATGCTAGAAAATTGACCTTCAGGAATGAATCCTAGCTTCATATAGTGAAAATGAAAATCATGGACCGCAATAGAAAGCGGGCTTGCTTGTAAATTATGAGCACTAGTTAAATTACTTAATACCCATGGCGAGTAAAGGCTAATGGGCCTTTTTCGATTGTGATGAAAAGTATGAAAAAGTGTGTCGTTATTGATGGATCCAAAAATAGGTTCATCAATAATCTCATGTGTGGGGTTAATTTTTCTGACAAAAGATTTCAAAAAACTAACTGAAGGTATGACTAAAAAATCCCTACTTCGGTTTGCGACCACTCTGAGCATTGTTCCATCTTCTTTATCGGCATATAAAACAGCATTTAGTAAGCGATCATTTGTTAGTACGCCGCTGTCAAGCGGGATAAGTATTAATAGGCGATTGAATCCTGTTAAGTTTTGATAGGTTGTTATTAAGTCATCGCTAGATAAATGATAACTAGTCGCTAATTGCGCCACATATTGTTTTAATAATGGTTCGGCATTTGCGTCGCTACTGTTTGCTATTACAAGCGTATTTGGATACTCTCCTGCCGCTAATATAGAAATATAGGTTTGCAAAAAATCATCTAAATTAAGCTGTTTCGAGTGATAAAGAAAGGTAAGCCATAATAAACAGTGCTCTTCATTAAAGATTTTATTTTGCCAGTCACCAACAGCAATCACTGTTTTTAATTGATTGAGATAGGGCTGATCGTTAAGCGCTTGTTGGATTCTAAGTTGCTGTTCATCTTTTTCTGCCGTCACTTGTTCTAAGGCTGACGGTTCTTGAGCTGCATAAAAGGCATCAATCCATTTTTTTAAGAGACTTTTTTTAACAAAATCCAGCAGCATGCATCGGGCCCTCGTTTTTTTAAGCAAATACACTGTTCTTGTTTTTATTATTGATATAGTTATATTTTATACTAAGTTTTTACATCAATGATGATTATAAAATACATTAATTAATAAACGCTTAAATCTTATCGGGATTTTGCTTGGATGAGATTCATTAAAAATAATGGTATAGAGGTGAAATCAATAGGTTAGCGGGGTGGTAGGCGGATAGGCCGTCATTGCGAGTGCGAGCGAAGCAACCCAGGTTTTATTGCCCGTTTATTAAGAAGCGCGTAGCCTGGATGGAGCGAAGCGGAATCCGGGTTTGTTT
>JBAQCP010000228.1:0-6844 GCA_049294295.1 Gammaproteobacteria bacterium
AAGCGGGAATCCATTTTCAAATATACAGCAGAAGTATCGTTATAAATGGGTTCCCGCTTTCGCGGGAATGATAGTAGTGGCTCGCAATGACGATAGTGAATTATGTACATGACAGCCCAACTCTTGAGTGTTAGCATTTAAAGTCAAGATGACAAGCAAAACGCTACTGATTTAAGGATAAAATCATGAGTAAGCGCATTCCCATTTTTCTAGGCCTTTTTCTTCTCGCCATCACTTTATGGATATCTATTGCACCCACTCATTTTGCTTATCAGCTGATGGAGCGTTTAGATGCGATTGATTACGATTTACAATTGCGTGCGCACGTCTTAACGCACGGTAAACCAAAAGATAGCGCCATCGCGATTATTGATATTGATGATGATAGCTTAAATGCTGAAGGACGATGGCCTTGGCCACGTAGTAAGGTTGCTAAGTTAGTCGATGAGTTACAACAGTTGGGCGCGCAAGTAATCGCGTTTGACATGTTTTTTTCAGAGCCGGAAAGCAATATTGTTACTCGTGTATTAGATAAGCTAGAAGAAAACAAGATAAATAATTCAGTTGTTATTTCAACATTACAAAACAGTAAAGTGTTGTTTAATGATGATAGTATTTTAGCAAAAAGTTTAAGCGATAATTTAACGGTATTAGCCGTTAGTTTTTTACCTAGTACCCATACCCAGAACACATTGCCAGCGCCGCTTTTGCAGTTAACGCCACAAGAGCAAGAGCAATTTAGTATTATCAAAGCAGCAGGCTATATTAGCAATATTCCCGTATTGATGCAGGCCGCTAAAAAAGGCGGTTTTATTAATGCATTTGCAGATAGTGACGGTATTGTGCGACATGCACCTTTAATTATGCAATATCAAAATGGCGTATACCCAGGTCTTGCATTGCAAGCGGTTTTATCGCTGCTTAATCAAGACATTAAAATTGTGTCAGCCTCTTATGGTGGAGGGCAGCGAGTCGAAGGTATCAAAATCGGTGAAATCACTATTCCGACAGATGAAAAAGCACAAGTGCTGATTCCTTTTATTGGCGGCAGCTATACCTTCCCTTATTTTTCAGCGACTGCTGTATTGAATCATAAAGTTGCGAAAGGGGCTTTATTTGGAAAAATTGTATTTGTGGGAACGTCTGCCACGGGCTTGGGTGATTTGCAAGCCACCTCCGTACAAAGTCCATTTCCTGGCGTTGAAATTCAGGCATCCATTGCGCAGGGTTTATTAAAAAATAGTTTTTCATCAAAGCCTGCATGGGTGTATGGCGCTAATGCATTATTAACCCTAGTATTAGGGTTAATAGCGGCCCTTCTGTTTCCGTATCTTGGCCCAAAAGTATTAAGTATTATTTTTATTTCGGTGCCAATTATTTCTATGCTATTAAATAGCTGGATTTGGAATGCAACAGGATTAGTCCTTTCCATTTTTATGCCTGTTACGACGGTATCTATTATTGCTTTTTTAAATATCCTTTACGGCTATTTGTTTGAAACAAGAAAAAGAGAAGAGCTTAAAAAAATCTTTGGACAGTATGTGCCTGAAGAACATATTGAGCAGATGTTGAAAAATACCAAGGGGTTTAATTTAAGCGGTGAAGATAGAGACATGTCAGTGATGTTTGCTGATATTCGAGATTTCACCTCTATTTCTGAAAATCTAACCGCAACCGAATTGGTTGATTTACTGAATACCTTTTTTACCCCCATGACAAATATTATCTTTTTACATAGTGGCACGATTGATAAATATGTTGGCGATATGATTATGGCTTTTTGGGGTGCGCCATTAGAGGACGCACAGCATGCAAGTCATGCCCTTCGTTCGGCGTTAGATATGCAAGAAAAATTAAAAGAAATGCGTCAAACAGAAGCAATGCAGAAATGGCCGGAAATACATATGGGTATCGGTATTAATTCTGGTGAGATGAGTGTGGGTGATATGGGTTCTCAATTCCATCGTAACTACACGGTGTTAGGCGATGCTGTCAATATGGCTTCTCGAGTGGAAGGGCTGACTAAGTTTTATGGTGTGGATATATTGGTAACTGAAAATACGCAAAAAAATCAGCCTGGCTTTGTGTTTAGGAAGGTTGATAGGGTTAGGGTGAAGGGTAAAAAATCAGCTATCGAAATTTACGAAGTGCTTTGTGAGCGTGTTTATGTAACAGAAGAAATTACGGCTGAATTAAGCGCTTACCATCAAGCATTAGATATGTATTTTCAGCAGAATTGGGATGGCGCTTATATGAAGATGTTGAATTTATCAAAAGTGAATCCTAATAAGAAACTTTATTCTATTTATCTGAAGCGGATAGAAGAGTGTCGTACGCTTGAGTTGCCGGCAGATTGGAATGGGGTATATGTGCATACTAGTAAGTAATGCGACTGTTATTCCCACGAAGGTGCACTGCTAAATTCCTCGTCGTCCCGCGCGTAGGCGCGGGATCCAGAGCTACAAACTATAATATCGTAATTCTGATTGACTCATCCCCTTCCTGGATCCCGCGCCTACGCGCGGGACGACGAGGAATTTTGATTAACCGGGCAGTAGTGCGCGAAAGCGGGAATTCATTTCTAGGCAGGGTTTATTTCTTCTTAAACCCCAACGCATTCAACCGCACCTCTAAGCTAGGATGCGTAGAAAACAAATCGCTAATAGACATCAACGAAGCAATCCCAGCTTGTGTGGGGTCGTAAATATAAGCTTCTCTACGTACATTTTCATGCGGCGTCTGTTGATAGGCTCTTGCATATTCATCTTTATGTTGAGTGTGATCATCACTTATTTTCATTAAAGCAGACGCTAACGGTTGATTGGTTCGCATCAACTCAACACATCCAGCATCGGCCATTAATTCCCGTGTACGGCTTAAATAAAGCAACATCAGCACGCTAATAATAGGTAAGGTATAACGCAAAACAATCAAGACAGTCGCCAATGTATTCCGTGAACGATTGTCGTTACCACCGCGGCCATTAAAAATGGCATTATAAAAAAATATATCTAAGACAATAATGGTCATATTGCTAAGAAGAGAGGCTGTTAGTGTTAGCTTGATATCCATGTGACGTATATGGCTTAATTCATGTGCCATGACCGCTTGTAATTCATCACGATTAAGTTTTTGCATTAACCCGCGTGTAATCGCAACCATCGCGGATTTTTCACTATAGCCGCTCGCAAATGCATTCATATAGTCTGCATCAATAATGTAAACCTTAGGCATATATTGAAGGCCTGCTGCAATTTTCATTTCTTCGATGATATTATAGAGCTGTTGTTCAGCGAGATTTTGGGCAGTTTCTGGTGTGATTTCGTGGTATTCAGTGCCGAGCAGCATTAATTTATCTGAAAAAATATAGCTGACCCATAGGGAAACAGCGGCAATCGTCAGCATCACAGTGGTTGTGATAGGAAATATTTTGAAGGTTAATAAGCCTTCAGCTAGTTGCGGTAAGGTGGCTTTAGGGTAAGTAGTTGAGACCAGGTACATGTCAATAATAATACCCAATGCACCATAAATTAGAAAAAATAGCGCAATGACAATGTAAGTGCGGGTGCTATTTTGACGCAGTGTTTTGCGCCAATCGGAAGAAGACATGCTGTAGTGGTCAAGGTCTGACATTAGGGGTTCCTATTGTATAAAGAACCCCGGGTGCAGAATGAACCCGGGGTTCATTAAATATTACAACTTCACCGTATAAGATTCTTGCTCAGCAATTTTTTGATCAGTCAATTGCCAGTAAGGGAAGTCAAAATCTAACTTGCTTTTAAAAGCGGTCACGATCACATTCGCAGGAAACGATTTTTTATTAGCATTATAAGTTTCAATGCTATCGTTATAGGATTGTTTAGCATAAGCTAATTTATTCTCAGTGCTAACAATCTCTTCCTGTAACTGCAAAACATTTTGATTGGCTTTTAAGTCAGGATATTGTTCAAACACCACATTAATATGAGATGCGATATCTGAAATTTTATTTTCAGCATTAATTCGACCTTGCTCATCACCACTGGTTTTAGCCTGTTGTGCTTGATTACGCAAAGCAACGACATCTTTTAAGGTGGTTTGTTCATAATCCATGTATTTTTTAACGACGTTGATTAACGATTCAAATATTTTAAAACGTCTGTCTAACTGTATATCAATTTGTTTTTGATTATTTTTAATCGACTCAATTTGAGCGATCAAACGATTATAAGTCAACACCACAAAGCCGATAATGGCTAATATGATGAGTAGGGTAATCAGGGTCATTTTCTTAACGCTCCTTTAGATGATGTATAAATAATAGTATAACACTTCAGCGTTCCTGCTAAAAGATTGCAATACTACGGTTTCTCTGTGTAGTTGCTAGTGGGACTAGATGTTAGCTTAGGAGAAAATTTCTTAATGGCTTCAATTGCTTGTAAATCCCCACGATTTTTCAATAATGCGGCAACTGATTTAATTAATATGGCGGGCGAAGTGGTGTGATACGGGCTTGATGGGAAGGCTTGAGATAGGAAGGTGGTCGCATGGTCCAAGGTGAAATTCAGGGATGGATTAGCTAATGCTTCATCAATAGTTGCGATTAATGATCTCAAATTAAGGCCAGTTAGTAATTCTGCTGCTAGTTTTGCTGTTTTTAAGGTATCAATATAGCGTGTTAGTGCTGTATTTGCTGGCGTTGTCTGTCCGAATAATGTGCACCCTGTGATGGTGGTTTCTTTTGTTTCAGGAAAACCCTCACTGGAGAGATATTGGTCGGTCAATCCCCTCAAAGAAAAGCCATTTTTCAATGCTATTTCCGCTGGGAAGATGAACAAGTCTAAACTAGTTTCTATGATGTCTTTAAATATACCTTGCCATTTTTTAGGCATATCTTGCATTTCATCACACTCAAAGAACTGATTTAATTTATTTTTATAAAATGAATAAATTTCAGCTGGCTGCTTATCACTAAATAAGGTTTTAAACTGGCTGCTGCTTTTAAGTATATCGTAAAGGTGATTGATCACATTAGGGTGCCAAAATTGTAATAAAGTAAGTGTCAGTGCCCAGGCATCTTGTAATGCATACAATGGCTTCATTTCTTCATTACTAGCAGCAAGAGAAGATGAGCTCGCATGGGCGCCATCACTCGATGCTAATGATGAGGTAAGTCTATTAAAGTGTGCATACGGCAAAAAATACGCGCTATCTGATACACCAGACGTACTGATAATAGAGGAAAATATTTCATCGGAGTAATAATCGGCCGATCCAAAGTCACATAATAAAGGGAGATGTGAGCGAGTAAAGAGAATATTTGAGGGTTTAATATCATGATGAAAAATTTTATGCTCGTGTAATTTGCAGACAGTATTAAATAATCGGGTTGCAACGTTCTCAAAAAATTGGAGATGATTAACCTTAGCGGGCAGGCATGCTAATTCTCTTAATAGGTCTAAACCATTGCCATGCTCTGCAATCGGCATGACCTGATAAATTTGTGGTAATTCATTGGTATTGGTTGTTTGTATGTAGTGCTTAATAAATAAAATATTAGGAATGTTTAGTTGACGCATTTTTTCATGTAATTGCAATTCTTTAAGAGTGCTCTCAATCATTGCAAAGTAAAGGTTAAGAGCGCTGTCAAGGATGTTATAGCTGTAGTTGCTCCATTTTTTTGGTAGCACTGGGCTTATTAGTTTTCTAATAGCATAGTAACCAAAAGAACCGTCAGTATTTTTTTTTCTAGCTATTCTAACCTTAGAGAAGGTGCCTTGACCAAGTAAGACTTTATAACGGATAGACTTGTCGTCTGTTTGTTTTTCGATAAATGATTCTTCGGCTAAATGCGGAAAAGTTGATTCAATGGCTTGTTTTTCTTCGGCAGAAACATGAGTTAATAAGTCAAATGACTTATCGCCAAACATTATTTTGGTGTGTTGTGCTGGGTTAGCTTTTTTAATGCGGCTTTTTAACTTTACCCCAGGCATCGTTGTTCTCCAGCCATTAAAATGTTAATTTGTTGCATGCGCGCATCGCTCGAAAGTTAAAATTTAATTTTATTAATCAATTGGTTAGGATTGACATGTCAATACAACTTATAAATTTAACGCCCTTATTGTACACGTACTTACAGGAAGTTTCCTTACGGGAACCTGAAGTACTAAAAAAATTACGGGAAAAAACACACGAATTATTAAGTAATGCCAATATGCAAATTTCACCAGAACAAGGTCAATTTATGGCTTTATTGATGAATTTAATGCAGGCCAAGAAAACCTTAGAAATAGGAACTTTTACAGGATACAGCGCATTAGCAGTGGCCCTAGCACTGCCTGCTAATGGTAAGTTAGTTGCTTGTGATATTAGCGCCGAGTGGACAGATATTGGAAAGCCATTTTGGGAAGAGGCAGGTGTTGCGCATAAAATTGATTTGCGTATTGCACCAGCTAAGGAAACATTACAGGCTTTAATTGATGGCGGTGAAGCCGGGACGTTTGATTTTGCTTTTATTGATGCTGATAAAGCAGGTTATTCGGATTATTATGAATTGGCATTAACCTTAGTACGGAAAGGCGGGTTAATTGCAGTTGATAATGTGTTATGGGGTGGTGATGTGGCAGATCCTGCGGTGAATAATAATCAAACACGATGTATCCGAGCGTTGAATGAAAAAGTTTATCGTGATGAGCGGGTGGTGATGAGTATGCTGCCTATTGGTGATGGATTGACGTTGGCGGTGAAGCAGTAGGTGAGGATATAAACCTGGATGGTCGTCATTGCGAGCCACCCACTGTCATCCCGAGCGTAGCGAGGGATCTCCATCTTAGGGGCAGCTGTCATAGACGGAGATCCCTTGCTA
>JBAQCP010000229.1:0-2983 GCA_049294295.1 Gammaproteobacteria bacterium
AAGCGGGAACCCATTTCAAACATACAACAGAAGTATCATTATAAATGGATTCCCGCTTTCGCGGGAATGACGTAGTAGCTCGCAATGACGGCAGTGGCTCCATCCAGGCTACACTTCCTCCACCCTACTTAATCAACAACAACAAAATCTCCTGATCTTCCACCTTATAAACCAACCTCAAATGATTAATCTGTTCACTATAAAGCCCCATCATCCCCTCGATTTTTTTTACCCCCGGTGGACGAGGATTAATCGCAAGCGCTTCCAAAACTTTCAAAATATTTTTTTGATATTTACCTGCTAAAGTCAGTATCTGTTCTTCAGCAGTTGGTGAAATTTTAATATGGTATGGTGTCGTCACGGGCTAGCCTATTTTTTCTTTGAGCGCTTCGAGCGTAATACTTCCAAGGCTGCGTGTTATCTTTAATGCTTCCATCGCATCCTGCAAGTCACTTTTACTTTGTTTGTGATCTAGCTGCGCTAAATCTTCCATAGGAATAATCACCGCAATTTCTTTGCCGCGGCGAGTTAGAATAATGCGTTCTTTAGAGTGAGACACTCGATTGAGTAAATCAGAGAATTGTTCTTTAGCATCAACGGTAGTGATAGACGTCGTTGTCATATATCATCCTTGAGGTGCAGGGGCGAAGTCCCCTAAGGGACTTCTTCCAGTTAAAACCAACTAAGCAATCGAAACTTCTTCTTTTTCCATTGCTTCAGCATATTTACCAGTCGCAGCTAAGCTATTTAATTTAGCACGCTTGTAAAATGACTTTTGTGCAGCTGCTATATTAGCAGATTGGCCTTTCCAAATCTTCATACATTCATCTTGTAAAGCGCGAGCATAAGAGAAGCTCAAGTTCCAAGGTAATTGATGTTGATTCATCGCATTTAAATGCGCGGTTGCCTGTTCAGAACTTTGGCCGCCAGATAAGAAGTTAATGGTAGGAACCGCGCCTGGAACCGTACGGCGTAAAACGCGTAACGTCGCTTCTGCCACTGCATTCACGCTTGCTGTTTGTGGGCAAGATTTGCCGCTGATCACCATGCTAGGTTTCAACACAATATGCTCTAAGCTTACTTTGTGACGATATAGTGCATTGAATACCGCATGGAATGCTGGCTCTGATACTTCTTCACAACGTTCAATCGTGTGTTCACCATCAATTAACACTTCTGGCTCAACAATAGGAACAATGCCGTGCGCTTGGCAGATAGCGGCATAACGTGCCAACACTTCTGCATTGGTATCAATCGCTAATTGGCTAGGCGTATTTGGAGAAATTTTATAAACAGAGCGCCATTTAGCAAAGGTTGCGCCTTTTGCTTTGTACTCAGCCAATCTTTCTGGCAAGCCATCTAAACCTTGGGTGATTTGTTCATCGGTTGTGTTGATAAGATGAATCAAGCCTTTATCTACTTTAATACCTGGTAAAACACCCATTTTGCTCAAAGCTTCAGGGAAGGTAATGCCTTGGCTAGTTTTTTGATTGAGGGTTTCTTCAAACAAAATCACACCAGCGATAAATTGATTAAAATGCGGGGTGGTGATGAGCATTTCGCGATAAGCGCGACGAGTATCTTCAGTGGACTCAATGCCAACTGCTTCAAAACGTTTAGTGATAGTCGCAGTGCTTTCGTCTGCTGCGAGGATACCTTTGCCGGGTGCTGCTAATTTACTAATAGTGGACGTTAATTCTTGGATGATGCTGCTCATATTTTTTCTCCTTGAGTGGAAAAGTCAAACTGGGCAAAAGCGTAGCATAAAATGCTAGGGGAATCGATATGGGGGGTGAGGTTTGTTGCAAAAAAGTGCTGGTCTCCCTAGAATGCTGTTTCACACGAAGGGGGTTTTTATGGTTTTTAAAAGAATTTTGTTTATTTTTCTTGCTGTTACGGTGTTTTTCACGACAGTAGCTCACGCCAGCAAAGTTGATAGGGTTGTTATGTTTGGTGATAGTTTGTCGGATAATGGCAACTTATATGCCATGACCTTCCATTATGTACCCAAAGCATCTGGTTATTTTCAGGGCAGATTTTCCAATGGTCTTTCTTGGGTAGAGCGGTTAGCAGAAGTGCTGGACTTGAATGTTACCAAGCGTAGCGAATTAATTAATTACGCTTACGGTGGTGCCTGGGCCGAGCCTAGCGAATTTTCTAAAATGTGGATGCCTATCCCTGATTTAACCACTCAAGTAAATGCGTACATTTTATTAGAAAGGCCTGGTGCCGATATCAGCCATCATTTATTTGTTATTTGGATGGGTGGTAATGATTATTTAGGTGTCGGTGAAGCGCCGGAAGTTGGCCGCGACGATCCAGAATTTGCAACCACGAATACTGTTAAATATATCGAGAACCAAACAGTTGCCTTAATCAAAGCGGGTGCTAAAAATATTTTGATCATGAATATGCCTGATTTAAGTAAAACGCCTTATGCTAGCTATTTGAAGCCAGCCTATGCCAAAAATGAGGCGTTGCTTGTTAGATGGCATAATCAAAAACTAGCGACCATGGTGAGGTATTTAAGCAAGCGCTACCCAAATGTGAAAATAGTATTGTTTGATGTGTATTATTATGTAGAGGAAGCCACTAGCCATCCTGAAAAATACAATCTAACGAATGTAAAGCAAGCGTGTTTTTCTGGTAAATATTATTTTGCAGCAGAAGATCGCACGAAAGAGTTAGATTTACTGAATCAGTTCGGTAAGGGCGAAAATCTTTCCCCTGCGTTACAAGATGCTTATGGGGTAAAGGGTCAAGAAACTAAATGCAATAACCCAGATCAGTATCTATATTGGGATCGCGTACATCCAAGTGCTAAGATGAATAAATTGTTGAGTGAGTTTGTGTTGAGAGATTTGCAGAAGTACGGGATTGCTTAATTAATGCAGCCCGGGTGACAGCTTAATTGATGCTGTCATCCCGAACGAAGTGAGGGATCTCCATCTAAGACAGCTGTTCCTTAGGAGGAGATCCCTCA
>JBAQCP010000230.1:0-4735 GCA_049294295.1 Gammaproteobacteria bacterium
TTATGTATGTTAAGGATGGGTTCCCGCCTTCGCGGGAATGACGGTAATATTAGATCAAACTATTATCTTTTATCCATTTGATTTATAACGCTATTTATATTTTTGTCCCCCCGTACAAATTTTGCTATAATCGCTGCACTAACTTTATACGTTGATACCATCATGTCTCTACCCAAAAACGAACGCCAATTGGCATTGCAAAATAAGTCGGTATACATTTCCTGCGTTATCCCCGTTTTTAATGAGGAAGCAGTGGTGGCCTCTTTTGTGGAGAGTCTCCAGGCGGCTTTAAGTCAGATCACGAATCGGTTTGAAATTATTTTGGTGGATGATGGTAGCCATGATAATACGGTTGAGAAGATTCTCAGTTTACCTAAAACGTATCACGCAAAGTTGCTTAGCTTTTCACGTAATTTTGGCAAAGAAACGGCATTAACAGCCGGGATAGAGCACGCCTCAGGCGATGTGACTGTTTTAATGGATGCGGATTTTCAACATCCTATCGCGACTATCAATGATTTCCTCACGCAATGGGCAAATGGTTATGACATGGTTTATGGCATACGCCAACATCGCGAAGCAGAGTCTTATATCAAACGTAATTTTGCACGTTTGTTTTATTGGCTCATGCGAAAAATGACTAACATAGATATGCCTAATAATGCGGGTGATTTTCGCTTATTAGATAAAAAAATGACGGTTGCTTTGAAGCAGTTTCCTGAGCGCACGCGTTTTATGAAAGGTTTGTATGCTTGGGTTGGTTATAAAAAAATTGGTGTGCCGTTTGAGGTGCAAGATAGAGCCGCTGGCAAAAGTTCTTGGAATTTTGCGCGTTTAACAGATTTAGCGATTACCGGTATTACATCTTTTTCTGATGTGCCGCTTCGTGTTTGGGGATTGATTGGGTTTCTTATCTCGTTAGTCTCTTTAGTCTATGCAGTCATGATTGTGACAGAAACACTTATTTATGGTGCAGATTTGCCGGGTTATCCAACGTTGATCGTGGCAGTTATGTTTTTAGGTGGTATACAACTATTGTCTGTCGGTATTTTGGGCGAATATATTGCGCGCATTTTTACGGAAGTGAAGCAGCGGCCTAAGTATCTTTTGCAGATAAAGGAAGGTTTTGATGAATAATTTGCATCAAAGATTAGAAAAATATCTTCCTTTCTTTTGGCAGGTGTTTCGTTTTGGTGTGGTGGGTGTGACCGCAGCGGGCATTAATTTTAGTGTGGTTGTTTTTTTGGTGCAGCATTATGATTTGCATCCGCTAGTCGCGAATGTGTTTGGTTTTTTGACGGCGTTCCAGTTGAGTTATTGGGGGCATCGTGTTTGGACGTTTGGTGCGACGGATATCTCGCATCGTTCTGCGGTGACTAAGCTTGTGATTGTGCAGGTGTTAGGGTTTGGGGCAAATGAAACGTTGTTTTATATCTTTTTGAGTTTGCATCTGCCGTATATGGTTGCTTTGTTGTTGGTGCTTTCTATTTTGCCGGTGTTTACGTTTTTTTCTAGTCGATATTGGGTGTTTAGGTAGGTTAGGGATGGATTCCCGCTTTCGCGGGAATGACAGTGTTTTCTCAATCAGTGATGCCTTAGATAACCGGCTTATTACTCAGCAAAATAATATCTTTATATCTATCCAATACAAAATAATGCTTAGTATGACTCCTAAATTGATCAAAGTAATTTTCACTCACAAACACAAAAATCCGCTTATCACTATTCCATCGCTGCCAAAATTGTTCTTCATTGATTAGCTGGTCATTTTTCTTTTGGAATGCCATGCCGTACCACATTTCTCTTACCCAGTTATCCCGTGTCGCAATATCAGGTGCTTGCCAATCAGCAACCAGGGTTATTTTCCTCTGCAAATAAATCGGCACATCTTGGTAAAATTTAAAGTAAGCAGCAACTTCATCGTCATTATGCAGAATAGGTTGTAAATATTCGGTTAATGGCTTGGCACTGTTTTGATTAAGATGACCGGCACTTTTGGTGAGGGTTAATAAAAAGGCCGCGCTGCAAAGTACGCAGAGCAAAATAAAAGGTAACAGCGTTTTGCGCTTAATGCAGTAGAAAGAGAGAATAGCTGCTGCAATGAAGATAAAGGCAAATGTATAAAGGTAAGGATATAGAGTAGGCGTGACATTATTTATAAGATGTAATTGCGGCAGGCTAATTAAGGCAATACCTAATAAACCACTTAATACTACAAAATTTCCAACCGCCCAATAAATAGCTCTATGCGAGGGTTCTTCATAACGTAACGCTAAATATCGACCGACTAACACAGCCAATGCTGGAAACACAGGGAATATATAGCCCACTGTTTTAGAGTGTGGAATTGAAAAGAATACAAAAACAACGATAAACCATAATAAGAAAAACAATGTCGCCGCATGTTCTTTTTTGTCACTAATCACCTGGCCTATGCTTTTACCCAAGGCTTGCACTAAGAAAATCGTCCAAGGAAAAAAGCCAACTAATATAATAGGCGCGTAAAACCAAATGGGTGTGGGATTATTAAAGTCTTGGGCAGACAAAAATCGAGAAAGTTGCTGATCGACAAAAAAGAAATGTAAGAAATCAGGGTTTGCAATTTGTGCCAAGACATACCAAGGAAGTACTAATACTAAAAAGATAATAAGGCCGGTGCCTAACGATGCTTTCTTAAGTACATCCCAACGATTTAATATGGCTATCCAGAGTAAGGTGATAATACCTGGAAACGCGATGCCAATTAAGCCTTTTGTTAAAAAAGCGCAAGCGGCCAGCACATAGGCTGCTAAAAAGAAGCGTCTTTGTCGTTGCCCTTCTGATTGCAGGGCGTTGATAATGCAAAATAAGGTCGCGCTAATAAACACAGCAACTTCAATATTAAGGTCTGCATAATGCGCCCCGCCAAAAAAAAGCGGTGTCGTTGCTAGAATGACAGCAGCCAGTAATCCTGTTTTTCTGCAAAATAAATTTCTGCCGGTGACGTAAGTAATGAGGCAGCCCAATACGGCGAGCATTGCGGGAAAGAATCGTAATGACCATTCCGTCACACCAAATAGATGGATAGCCGTTGCTTGTAACCAATAATAAAGCACGGGCTTATCTAAAAAGACAACGCCATTAACGCGCGGGGTGATGTAGTCTCCTGTTGCCACCATTTCTCTAGCCACTTCCGAGTAACGGCCTTCATCAGGTGTGAATAAGGGATAGCTGCCTAGCCAGCACATGTAAAACAAGAAAATGACGACTGCTAAAAAGGCAATGTCACGGATCCAAGATGGTTGGTCTTTGCTGAAATGGTTAGAATGCACTTGTTGATTCTCGTTGATTGTCTTAATCTTTATCTATGAAGAAACGCATTGTACTGTGTGCTGATGATTATGGGCAAGCTTTGGCTATCTCCCAGGGGATTCTAGCACTAATTAAGCAAGGTCGACTAACTGCCACGAGTTGTTTGGTGAATACGCCGTATTGGGAAGAGCATGCTAAATGGCTACTGCCCTTTAAGGATCAGGTGGATATTGGGCTGCATTTTAACCTGACGGAGGGTAAGCCTCTGTCTGAAGGCTATAGGGCAGGCCAGGGACCGGTTTTTTACTCTGTGAATAAGCTACTGGCGCTTACTTTTTTGCGGCGCGTGAGTCAGTCGGCGATAGAGGCTGAGTGCCATGCCCAAATTGATCAATTTGAGGCCGCAATTGGGTTTTTGCCGCGATATATTGATGGTCATCAGCATGTTCACCAGTTTCCTGTTATCCGGGATGCCTTATTGAATGTTTACGAGCAGCGGTTAAGGGCGAGTAATGCCTATATTCGGCTAGCAAACGAAACGCCAGATTTTTGTCTTAAAAAGATCATTATCTATGCAAGTGGTGCGGCTGCGTTGAAGAAGCAGCTTCGAAAGCGTGCCATTCCCCATAATGCTTCTTTTGCCGGTATTTATCCCTTCCATGAAGCTCACGAGTATCCTGTTTATTTTACTGAGTTTTTACAGAAAATAGGGGATAAAGGGTTAATTATGTGCCATCCGGGGCTGGAAACGGTTGAGCTGGATGATCCGATTGGGGCGGCTAGGGTGAAGGAGTATGATTATTTTGCGGGGCAGCTGTTTGTGGATGAATGTACAAGGCAGTCGGTGGAGTTAGGGCGCTTAGAATATTAAGGCCGTATGTCATTCTCGCGCAAGCGGGAATCCATTTATAAACCACCTCCGCTGTATATTCGGGATAGATTCCCGCTTGCGCGGGAATGACAGTATCTGGCCTAAAATCCCAATTCCACCACCCACATCTATTATTACGCGGAGTTTCTGCTATAATTCTAATATCATCAACTTAGGCACCGCCTTTTGATGAAAATATTTTGTTCAATTTAGTAAAGGTAAAGAGTTTATGTCAGCACGCGAGACCGGAATCGTAAAATGGTTCAACAACAGTAAAGGCTATGGTTTTATTCAACGTGATGTGGGTGGCGATGTATTTGTTCACTACAGAGCTGTTCGTGGAGACGGGTTCCGTACTCTAGAAGAAGGTATGCGCGTAGAGTTTACCGTAACCGAAGGCCAAAAAGGTCTTCAAGCAGAAGATGTTGCTGTTCTTTAATAAACATAAACAGCGTGTCATTTTTTCTTAAAAATTGCCGCTCAATCTATGATTGTGCGGCAATTTTTTTGTGTAGCCGGGTGGAGTGACTGCCATCATTGCGAGCCACTACTGTCATTCCCGCGAAAGCGGGA
>JBAQCP010000231.1:0-20110 GCA_049294295.1 Gammaproteobacteria bacterium
AATGACAGTAGTGGCTCGCACGGCAGTGGTATTGATAAAAGATTAATTTAAATTAAGGAATGATTTATATGTCTGCAAACAAAGCCTCCGAATTTCGTTGGGATGACCCCTTTTTACTAGACGAACAACTAAGCGAAGAAGAGCGTATGATACGTGATTCGGCTCATGACTTTGCCCAAGAAAAACTACAACCCCGAATCATAGAAGCTTTTCGCGATGAAACATTTAACCCGGATATTATCCGAGAAATGGGTGAAGCCGGTTTATTAGGTGCGACCATACAAGGCTACGGCTGCGCAGGTGTAAATTACGTTTCTTATGGATTAATCACGCGAGAATTAGAACGCGTTGATTCCGGCTATCGTTCCTTACTAAGTGTGCAATCAAGTTTGGCCATGTATGCTATTTACGCCTATGGCAATGAAACTCAAAAACAAAAATACCTACCTAAAATGGCTAAAGGCGAATGGATAGGTTGCTTTGGTTTAACGGAGCCTAATCATGGCTCAGATCCTGCCAATATGGATACCAGAGCAAAAGCCGTCGATGGCGGCTTTATTTTAAAAGGCGCAAAAATGTGGATTACTAATTCACCCGTTGCGGATGTATTTGTTGTTTGGGCTAGAAACGAAGCCGGTCGTGTGCGCGGCTTTGTGTTAGAAAAAGGAATGAAGGGTTTATCTGCTCCTAAAATGCATGGCAAGTTAAGTTTGCGCGCATCCATTACGGGTGAAATTGTCATGGATGATGTATTTGTTCCGGCTGAAAATGAATTGCCATTAGCTGATGGATTGCGTGGTCCTATGGGTTGTTTAGATAATGCTCGTTACGGTATTACCTGGGGTTCTTTGGGTGCGGCTGAATTTTGTTGGCATGCCGCTAGACAGTATGTTCTGGATAGAAAACAATTCGGTCATCCGTTAGCCGCGAATCAATTAATCCAATTGAAACTAGCTAATATGCAAACCAATATTACCCTCGGGTTGCAAGGTTGTTTACGCTTAGGTCGCTTGAAAGATGAAGGCCGTGCTGAAACACCCATGATTTCAATGATGAAACGATTCTGCACGGTAACTGCATTAGATGTCGCAAGAGAAGCAAGAGATATGCATGGCGGTAATGGTATTATGGAAGACTTTGGTATTATGCGCCATGTTATGAATCTTGAAACAGTCAAAACCTATGAAGGGACGGCGGATGTTCATGCTCTTATCTTAGGAAGAGCACAAACTGGCATACAAGCTTTTACGCCACTAGGTTAATACAATAAATATCGGGTTACCCTAAGTAACCCGATATTCCAAAAAACAAAAGGAATCTGCTATTGTTCAATCACCAATACTTACCGCACCAAGAATTAAACCTACTAAGACAAGCTTATAAAAAAGCAGCACTATCCCATCAACAGGATAACATGCAAAAAATTTTTGAGCACATTGATAAAATATGTTCAAGCATTCCTGATTCTTCACAGAAACTAGCGATTTACGATGAATTGATTTATCACGCTACTAACACCAATATGAATCCGATTGTTCATTTGATTTTAAAAACTCATCCTGCCATTAAGTTATCTAAGTCAACGTTAAATGCTGCAGCAGAATCTGGTAACCTAGACGTTTTATATTTATGTTTAGAAAAATATTTAATCCCCGATCAATTTACCCTTTTTAGGGCCATCTACGGAAATCATCAAGAAGTCATCGTGCTGCTATTGGATAAATACCCATTACTTTTTCTAGACCAAAGTATGTTATTCACCGCTTTATCTTTAGGTAATATAGCGTTTGTTGATTGGTTATTAGAGGCGGGTAAACAGGTGTTTAGCGTTGATTTGAGTATAGTCAATGCTGCAAAGCAATTAGCTTGGTCGCCAAATTTTAATTCAAAATTAGTCACGCATCTTGAAACCATATTTGACGCATCTATTCTATCTTCTGTTCAATCGCTGTATCACGCTAATCATCCAAACTAATGCGTAATGCTGCAGCAATCACACTGGGCAATAAGAGAATTGCTAGGCAAGTCATGCCTGCTAAAAAGGCTAAAGCACCATTAAATGCAAAGCCGGCTTGTGCTTGTTGGACAATCGTGACACCAAAAATGAGAACAGGAATAGCTAAAGGCATAATCAATAAACCTAAAAACACGCCTTGTTGACGTAAGCCTAATGTTAATGCAACGCACAGCCCGCCTATCATCGTTAATATAGGGGTGCCGACGAATAAGCTTAACATTAATAAACCGACAGAGTGAGCGCTCTGGTGAAACATCCAACCCACGATAGGTAATAAAAGAATAATGGGTAATTGCGTTACTAACCATTGCGCCAAGAGTTTAGCTAGTAGTAATAAACTTAAAGGCAATGGACTTAGTAGTAGCTGCTCCAAATGACCATCTTCTATTTCCGGCAAAAAAAGTGTTTCAACAGATAAGAGACTGGCTAATAATGCCGCTATCCAAACAAAGCCAGGAATATAGATTTGTAAAAAATCCACGTCTGATGTAAATGCGAGTGGGAAAAACAAAATCACCATCATAAAAAAGCTTAAGGGGTATAACCATTCTTGCGAGCGTCTAAATAATAAAATAATTTCCATTTTAAATACTAAGCAGGCCGCTTTTAGCATACAGATAATCTTAATGTTTGATGAATAGCAGTGGGCAACACAATGGGGTGATGCGAACTAATAATAGCAATGCCGCCATTATTTAAATGTTCATGGAGATAATTTAGAAACAAATGCTGAGTGGCGGCATCTAGCGCTGTTAATGGTTCATCCAATATCCATATTTTTTTTGGATTAAGCCAGAGCATGGCAAGAGCGACGCGGCGTTTTTGACCGGCGGATAAAGAACGAATGGGTTTGTTTAAAATAGCGTTTAATTGTAGGGCTTGTAAAATAGGGCTAACAGGTAACCCCAAGGCATTACCAGCCAGAGCACCTTTAAGTCGAAAATTCTCACTAACTGTCAGATCAAGCTTTAAGCCATTTTGATGACCGATATAATGTAGCGATTCGAGATGAGCGGCATCTTGCCAAAGAATTTTGCCAGAGGTTGGTGTTGCAAGCCCTGCGAGCAACCTTAATAAACTAGACTTTCCAGTGCCGTTCGCACCTTCAACTAATAAGGCACGGCCTGCTGATAAATCAAAAGAGAGATTAGAAAAAACCGGCGTCAATTGACGGGCACAACTAATATTATTAACAGCTAGCATAGTGCACCCATCTAGTCCTTTGATTAATCAAATAAATACTTAATACCGAATCCTATATCATTTGAGCCAGAATTATCAGCTTGATATAAACCAAACGCGCCAGAGCGATGATGAATGCGAGCAACAAACTGTAATCTAGGATAAGAAGGCGGTGCGAATGTCGCTTCAAACATCAAATAGTTTAGCAAGTGCCTCATATTATTATTACCAATTCTCTCGATTGCTGGCACTGAGGAAACATAAGAAATACCCTCGCCAATAGCAAAAGACGTATTAACATATTGATTCCATGGAAGATTTGCCCAGCGCCAGCTAATGTAGGGGTCAAATTCATAAATTCGGCTCTCGCCTTTGCCATTTCTAAGCGTTGCATTGGCATTTATCTGCACAACACCAACTGCTGGACTAAAGAAGCGTCGTACTACGTTGTTTTCATTCAGGGTGTGGGTTAACTCTAAAGATTGGATACTTTCTGGCCATCGGTCTAGACTGTACAATAAGAATACACGAACCAGTGGGTTATTAACCGTATAGCCATAATAATATGTGACTGCCCATGGATAGCGATCGTACAAAGTTTGATCTTTGGGATATGTTATTGTTTGAGCATGAGCTAAGGGTGTTATAGCTAACGTCAAGATTAATAATATATTTTTTTTAAAATGAGTCCACATGACCTGTTCCTGTTTAGGGTTGTTTTTTTAAATGAATCATGATTTTACATGAATTGATGACCTTAGCAAAAAACTTACTATTGTCATATTAAGGTCTTATTAAGAAAAATAGGCTATCATTTGCGCAAATAAAAAATAACATAACGAGATGGTGGGGTTTATGGCTGTAGGTAGACCGGCGATTAATTTAGACAAACTTTCATTGGGCTTGCATGGGACTCTATCGAGCGCTGTTTTAGACCACCAAAAGTATCTGCTACTAATAGAGATTTTCCGAAGGCGGTTAATAGCCAACAATCTTAGTAAAGACGAAATTGCTAATTTATTATGGGTCGCGATTAAGCTAAATCATACGCAATTGTTAGGCGCCATTTTATCTAATGGTATTGATCCTAATACTCAAATACCCTTTCAGACAGATAGTATTCATCTTCCTTTAGTTGTCTGCGCTGCAAAATTCAACAGTCTCGATGTGCTGAGATTTTTATTAGAAGATAAAAAAGCTAACTATTCTTCTGCAAACTGTCAATACACTCCCCTAAACACGGCATGTGCTAATGGAAATTTAAACACCGTAAACTATCTTTTAGAGCAAAATAGGCAACAAGAACCTAGGGCAATGATTACAGCTGTTATGCAAGCTCAATTGAAGGTGATTAATACGTTAATAGATAAAGGTGGTTATTCTGTTAACACACCCAATGCTGATGGAGTCATGCCGATAACATTTGCTATCGGCATGGGAGATATAGATGTTGTTAGCCTATTAATTGATAGAGGTGCCAACTTATCGCCAACATATCCCATTGAGCATCCTATGATCACGTTTAAGAGTGTTCAGAGAGATATTGAAGCAGGAATCAGTCTTTCAGCTGATCTAAATTCCTCTAAGTTAAATAGAATTGAAGAGCTCTTGATAAAGAAAGGTGTTAGAGAAAATACCGAGTCTTTTGCACCTGCCGTTTTTGGTGATGTTTGTAGTGTGCAAGGTAACAATCCTGATATTGGGGGGCTGACCGAGTTTTTGGTGCGTCATTGCGACATTATCTTTAAATCTGGCTCTCTATATGATGGCTGCAAGATTCTAACGCCTGAAAATCGAACAAAGGTATTAGCAGTCGCTATTGATCATTGCCCTGACCGTTTGATACCAAGAGAAACTTCAACTTCCTCTCAACAATATTTATCTCTATTGCATATTTGCGCCAGATTTAATGAGACAGCTTTAGCTAAACAGCTAATTAACAAGGGTCATGTGATTGATTTAATTTGCCAAGAAGATCAGTTAACGCCATTACACATGGCAACCGTACACAATGCAAAAGAAATGGTATTTTATCTTTTAGAGCTAGGCATTAATTTTAATGCTAGAACAAAGCAGGGAGACACAGCTTTACATTTTGCTACTAGTAAACCTGATACGGATATTGATATCATCAAAAAAATGCTAGCTCATCCAGCATTTACATTTAGCAGCCTTGATCCTTTCCAGCGAAATATTATTCATAAAGCTATTATTTCGCGCCGACCTGATGTACTGGTAGCTGCTTTGTCTCAATTAACATTCGAAGAATGCCAATCTGTTCTGTTTGCTAAAGATCATGAAGGCAAAACGCCGGTGATGCGTGCAATTGATAAGGGCAATATTTCCAGCATTATTCAAATATTATCAACGCTAAGAGCGTGGGGGGTTATTGATATTGATTCCCCATTAGATAAAATTGAACCGCTTTCAGACATAGAGACGGATTTATTATTGAGCGTGCTGTATGCACATTCTAATATTGATGCAATAGCTCATTTGGCTGTTAGGCTATTAAGCACTAATAAAACGAACAAAAGTGAATTGCGGGCTAAATTTGCAGAAGAAATATTGACTGTTATGCTTAATAATGATGAATTTAAATTATATATTCCTCATAACTTGCAAGCTTACTCTCAAGCATTAATAGCATTCTTTCAGCAGATGACAAAGATATTTGCAGATAATAAAAAAACAGCTGACGTATCAGCTGCTATATTGAAATATGAGCTACCGCCATTAGATGTTGTTATGCTAGATGCTGACAACACTGACCATGAAGCATGTGCGCGCTTATTTAATGTTTTCAATATCCTCTTAATAAAATTTAGAACAGATGCTCGCAACACAATAAAATTCGACCATGCTGACAAGGTTAAGGAGTTGAGTGAACAACAATGCAATGCTCATCACTTTTCAGTTATTCTTGGAAGCTTATTAGAAAAATTGATAGGCCGCAGTGAAAGCATACACCAACAGGCATGGTATCAGTCTTGGCATAAAAATTTAGCTGAGGCCTACCATATATTTGTAGATATCAATAATTCTTTTTTGAAAGAATTAGATAAACTACGTATCGGTGATGAGCTATTAGATGAAGAAAAAGTAGCGGCCAAAAAATTACCGGGTATTAAGAAATCATCAAGAAAGAAAAACAAAAAATCAAACAGCAACCAAAAAACGCTAACCGCCCTAGCTATTTTGGAAAGATCTTTTTCTAGTATAGATTCCATTGATAATGAATTTTCTAATGAGATAGCACAACTTAAAGCGGCATGTATGAGTGAAGATATCGATGAAATTAATCGCTTATTAAGCATACAAGATTTACCTTGCCAGCCTGATATTTTAATTCATTGCATTGATTCAAAATCGAATAAAAGCTTAAAATTACTTTTAGACGCAGGATACAGTCCTAATACCTGTATTTTAGGAAATGTTACCCCATTGTTCGCTGCTATTGCTTCCGGTAATGCAGAGGCCATGAAAATGTTATTTGATGCAGGTGTTGATGTTTGCCCACCGTTTCCTAATAAACAACCATTGGTGCAAGTAAAATATAAAAGACATTCTCTTGAGCAAGAATTAGAAAAGGGTTGTTTGGAATCTGCTATTTTTTATAAGCTTCAACGAGACTTAGCATTTTATAATTCAGCTGAAGAAGAATTAATAGTTCAGGGAGCTAAGAGCAATCTAAATAATTTCTTGCCTAGCTATTTTAAGTATCTTTGTGAGACAGCAGTTAATGTCGAAGATGTGCTTACTTTTATGCAAGAATATAAAGCTGATCTTGGTGTACTGCTCGAGCATACTTTACAGACCGGACTTATTTCTCTAGCCACAAAAGAATTATCAGTCGGGGTTGTCTTTAATGCTTTTATCGATCTAGTCCCAGACAATTATATTTTCAAGAAACAAGAGATTGAAGCCCCTCTTTGTTTTTCTTTAATGCATATAGCTGTTTTGCATAATTCAATCTTAGCTCTTCAGAAATTGATATCGAGAGGGCATTATGTAGACTTTAAAGCAGGTATTGATGGTGGCACGCCGTTACATCTTGCGGTTGCTCACGGTACGCCGGAAATTAGGAAGTATTTAATAAGCAAGGGTGCAAACGTAGACGCGCTAAATAGCTTCAGCAATACACCACTACATACGGCTATAAAAAATATGAATATGTCGGTTGTTTGTGAATTATTATCTTGTAAAGCAAATGTAGATATACCGAATGATAATCAAGATACACCGCTGCATTTTGCTAGCCGGTACTTCATAGATATCGTTAAACTAATGATGTTGTCTGTTGCATTGCGAGATGAGCCAACCCCATTGTTCTCTAAAAATAAAGAAAATATTACACCTATTCAATTGGTAGCGTGTAATAAAGATATGAAAGTACTCGGTTCAATGGTGACCTTGCTAAAGGGGCAAAAATATTTCTCTAATGATAAAAGTCAATATTCAGTTACCCAGTCAGAACAAGAGTTACTGCTTGCATTATTGAGTATTGGTGTAGAAATTAAAGATATACCTGAATTAGCATTAGGTCAGCTATCTATTGTAAATAAGCCTATGAGTGGCGAATTGATCCAAAGAGCAATTAATTTAGCTGAAGATAAACTTTTACAAATCAATCTACCTGCTAATGTTAAAAGTTATCTAGAAAAACTATTTAAATATTTTAAACTGATGTCTGTGGGTATTTCATCTAAGAAAAATCTAGATGGAGTAGTCCAACAACTATTGGCTGTGAATCTTTCAATTCCAGATTTTGTATCTTTATCTTGGAATATAAGTGCGACCGGGAAAATGCTATGCGATAAGCTATTTGTTTTTTTGATCAATATTTTGTTGGAGCATGTTTATAAAGTTGATGTTTTATTTTCTGACTTGCAACGCTCCAATGTTGCCATTGTCCAACAGCAATCGTTACTGAAACACCTGAAGTCCGGCATTATTTGTATGAGACGTTTTCTGGTTGCGTCAAATTCTAATTCTGATACATCAGAATTAGAATTTGAAAAAAGCTGGATTGAAAAAGTGGATGCATACAATAAAATGCTAGATGAGCATTTTGGTCGTATTAATAATAAAGAAAAATCGTATAAAGCAGCTGATGCATTGCTAATAGAGTTAAGCAGTCCCAAAAATAATAGTACAACACCCAAAAAATCTAAAGCAAAAAAAATGACTAGTACGCCAAAGATTCAAAAAGCAACCTCTTCTGCTGCCGCTATTGGTACAGAGAAACAAAGATTAAAAGAAGAAAGAATGAGGGCAGACGCATTAAGACAGGCTGAGGCTAAGGCAAAAAAAGCAACTGCTAAAGAAGCGCGTCTTAAACGAATAGTTTCGCTGTCTTCTGAGAGTGAAAAAGCATTCAGCTTTGTTCAGGAAAAAATAGGCGTTAATGCTTATTTAGTCGGTGGGGCCGTTTTAGATTTATTATCACCAAGTGACATACCGTCAAACGACTTTGATATGGTTTTTGGAAGTACGACTAATGTCGCAGAGAAACTGTTGGCAGCTAAATTTTATTTCCCTCCGCCATTAGTGGCTGTTAAGCCAACCGATACACCGTCAAGTCTTTATCAATATAGAGACCAAGAGCATGATTTTTATCTTGATTTAATGCAGGTGCACACCGATGACGCTGATTGGCTGCAGAAAAATGCTAAAACACGTGATTTCACGATCTGTGCTTTATATGCTCAACCCATAAAAGGCCCAGATGGAAAGATGAAAGTTGTCATTATTGATCCAACTGGCCGAGGGTTTACGGACTTCGATAAAAAGATGCTGCATATAGACGATGCCATTCAGCGCTTCAATGAAGACCCCGTTCGCTTACTTAGAGCATTGAAATATATGGTAAAAGGATATAAGCCGGATCCGTTATTAGTGACGGCGATAACGGAGTGGTGTGTTGAGGGCGATCTACTTGTTAAGCATATAGGGCACTTATGGAAGGTTTTAAATTCACAACTAAATCTCCAATCTCTTGAATTAACGGCTTTAGAAGCCGAGTTTCTGACTTATTTAAGAGAGTATGATCTAGCCAATAAGTTGTTTGGGGTGAAAACAACCGCGGAGCAAGGTAATTTGGACATTAAGAAAGCACTTATTACACGCTTTAAATTATTTAAGGCGGCGCAAAATAAGAACAATGAATATGTTCCAAGTCAAGAGCCGCAGCTGCCTTTGGTTTATTCGCCCCGTTTATATAGAGCCCGTCAGTCGTTGGCAGCCAGCTCATCTTCAGCCGGCCTCAAAACTGATCAACATCCGCTCAGTTATGCCATGAGTCCGCCCAAAAGCTAAACATAGAGCTTGTTCCTGTCCGCGGTCCTCGGTACAATAGCGGGCTTTTCATTTATTTAGATTTAAGAAGTGGAGATTCTCATGGCGTTAACAACGGCCGAAACGGCCCAAATCATCAAGACCCATCAAACGGGCGAAAAAGACACTGGTTCCTCAGAAGTTCAGATCGCTTTATTAACAGCACGTATTAGCTATTTGACTGGACACTTAAAAGTCCACAAACACGACTTTCATACCCGCTTTGGTTTAACCAATTTGGTTAGTCAGCGTCGTCGTTTAATGTCTTATTTAAAGCGAAAAAACATGCCACGTTATCAAGCTTTAATCAAAGAACTCGAGATCCGTGGTTAATTTAGATTCATAATATAGAGTGGTGAATTAATTTGAAGTTGAGAGCAATTAAAAAATCTTTCCGGTACGGTCAGCATACGGTCACCCTGGAAACAGGCACCATCGCTCGCCAAGCAACGGCAGCAGTAATGGTTACAATGGATGATACCGTTGTATTAACAACGATCGTCGGCGTTAAAAAGTCTGGTGGAAAAGACTTTTTCCCTCTTACGGTTAATTACCAAGAGCGTACTTATGCGGCAGGCCGTGTACCAGGCGGTTACTTCAAACGCGAAGGCAGATCAAGTGAGAAAGAAACCTTAACTTCTCGTTTAATCGACCGGCCTTTACGTCCTTTGTTTCCTAAAGGCTTTGATTGCGAAACGCAAGTAGTTGCCACTGTATTATCAATGAATCCACAGGTAAATCCTGATATTCCAGCAATGTTAGGTGCAGCCGCAGCGGTTGCTCTTTCCGGCATGCCTGCGACTAATTTTTTAGCAGCGGCACGCGTTGGTTATTTAGATGGAAACTACATCCTGAACCCAACCTATGAACAGCTTGAAACATCTGAGTTAGACATGGTGGTGGCTGGTACTGAAAATGCAGTATTAATGGTTGAATCCCAAGCAAAAGAATTACCAGAAGCCGTGATGTTAGGTGCTGTGATGTTTGCGCACCGTGAAATGCAAACGGTTATTGAAATCATTAAAGAAATGGTTGCAGAAGCTGGTGTTGAAAAATGGGATTGGGAACCTCGCAGTTCAAACGCGACGGTTGATAGCCGAATTCAAGCATTATGCAAAGCAGAACTTGAACAAGCTTATCAAGTTAGCGACAAACAAACGCGTCAAGACGCTGTTGCCGATCTAAAAGATCGCGTATTAGAGCAAATTGTTAGCGAAGCGACAGATGCTGATGACGAATTAGCATTGATTCAAGATGCTGAACAAGCATTTAATCAATTAGAAAGTAATGTGGTTCGCAGCCGTATTTTGCAAAATCTACCTCGTATTGACGGGCGCGATACCAAAACGGTTAGACCAATTACAATTCAACCAAGTTTATTGCCTCGTACACACGGTTCTGTTCTCTTTACTCGTGGTGAAACCCAAGCGATTGTGGTGGCAACCCTAGGTACCGAACGTGATGCACAAATTATTGATGCTTTAGCTGGCGAATACAAAGATCCGTTCATGTTGCATTACAACTTCCCTCCTTACTCTGTTGGTGAAACAGGCATGGTTGGTAGTCCTAAGCGTCGTGAAATTGGACATGGTAATTTAGCTAAGCGTGCGATGATGGCTGTTTTACCTGGACAAAAAGAATTTAACTACGTGTTACGTATTGTTTCTGAAATTACTGAATCTAACGGTTCTAGCTCTATGGCAACGGTATGCGGTGCGAGCCTTGCATTAATGGATGCTGGTGTGCCAATTAAAGCGCATGTTGCTGGTGTTGCTATGGGTTTAGTAAAAGAAGGCGACGATTACGCAGTCCTAACTGACATTTTAGGTGATGAAGATCACTTAGGTGACATGGACTTTAAAGTAGCGGGAACCGCAGCTGGTATAACAGCATTACAGATGGACATCAAAATTGATGGTATCACTGAAGCCATTATGCAGCGTGCATTAGATCAAGCAAAAGATGGTCGTTTACACATTCTAAACATCATGAATGAAACCATGACTGGCCCTCGTCAAGAAATGTCTGCTTATGCTCCTCGCATTTTAACCATGCGCATCCCAACGGATAAAATCCGTGATGTGATTGGTAAAGGTGGCGTGACCATTCGTGCATTGACTGAAGAAACCGGCACCGTGATGGATATTAGCGATGATGGTGTGGTTAAAATTTCTGCAGCTGATTTATCTGCTTGTGAAGAAGCAATGCGTCGTATTGAAGCCATTACGGCAGATGTCGTTGTTGGCCAGATTTACGAAGGTCCTGTGACCAAGCTAATGGACTTCGGTGCATTAGTTGCTATTCTGCCAGGCAAAACCGGCTTAGTGCATATTTCTCAAATTGCTAACGAACGTGTTGCTAATGTTAGCGACAAGCTAGCTGAAGGCCAAGTTGTTCGAGTGAAAGTACTCGAAATCGACCGCCAAGGCCGCATTCGTTTGAGTATGAAAGAAGTAGAAGTTCAAGCGCAGTAGGTTTTTCAAGTGTAAAAAAAGGCACCTTCGGGTGCCTTTTTTATTTGTTTGATATCCATAACAAATCTCCAGTATGTCGGAAAATATCCGACATACTGATTCATGTTAGTTATTTCACAGGCTTTGGCTTGCGAGGCGGATTATCTCTAACCCAATTTGGTTCTTCTGGAGTGATTTTCGGAACTGGGGCAGAAAAAATGGATCGACGATTAGTATTTTGTTTTGTTTGGGAATGAGCCGTAATTTTCTTGAGTTTTTCTTGTTCGCCGGCTAAGAAGATTTTTAAAGGTTTGCTTAATACAGCCGCTTGGCGGACTTCTTTTCTACCCTGTTTGATATCGTCAATGCCGGATTTAATCAAATATATTGATGCCACTAACGCTATGCTTGCGGGAGCTGCAAAGACGCCTGCGGATATGGTGCTCACTGTTGTAAATGCAGCAATTAATAAAGCAGCGGCAACACATTTCATTGCCCCTTTTAATTGCCTAGCAAATCCATGACGAGGAAGTTCATCAATGTGTTGTTGATATCTCTTAAACTGTTTTGGAGTGGGATTTCTAATGCACTCTGCCGTTTCTTTTAATGCTCTAATGGAAGATCCAAATGAAATTTTTCGATAGGGATCGTTTGCTATTTGCTGGCATATTTTTAATACATTTGAAGAGGCACGATTTGCTACACTTGCATTTATGTCCACAAGTTCTTTTAGATCTGTATAAGCGTCGTTGTAAGCTTTTACTTCTAGCTTTGCCTCATTTACAAATTGGCGGATGTACGTTTTTACAGGATTAGCTAAATCATCTTCGTCACTGCCAACGTCGGCAAATTTCTCTAAAGAAGATAAAGCATTAATACTAGTTAGAGGCTGTTCTAATACTTGTTTAAGCAGGATAAAAAGTTCGTATGGTTTTTCTAATTGATGTTTAAGCCCTATTTTTTGTATTTTTTTTGCCAATAGACCTAGGTTTGCATTAGCATCCGTGTCAAATTGAATAGCAGCGGCTTCTTTTAGAGCAGTATCATCGGCATACTTTTTGAGATCATTAAAAGAGCAGCCATAAAGTTCTTTTGTTAGTGCTAGCTTTTCCAATAAAGGATTACTACAAGCTAAGTATTGAAGTTTGAATTGGCCATTTTCTAATATAAATCGACTGGTTATTTGACCAGGGAAAGTAATTTTTTGCGTGGGGTCTCCAATGTTTTCTATTGAGATTTCTATAAGCAATGCATCAACAACTAATCTACCTTTAAGGTCACGTTTCAGGACAACCTGATTATCCTGAGATGCTTTAAATGTTTTAGATTCTGCTGCGGCAAAATCCATACCAAACATAGCGAAGCTATCAGCGACTACCATGCCGTAAATATGCTGAGACCAATTATCTTCCAATTGTTTTAGTTCACTATCAGAGATATCTAATTTTTCTTTTAAAAAGTCTTTAATAGCAGAGGTAATTTTAGGGTTTGCAACTAAAAGCCCGGTCGATGCAGGGCCAACTTTTTTATGTTGGGCGGATAGTGAGAATGGAGTATCAATAACTAGAATAGTCTTGCCGCGGGAAAGTTCAGCATATAGTTTATTGGCCTGTACATCAGCTCTGGTAGATCCAGACGCAATGAAGTGAGCGTCCCGCAAACTACTAACGGCTTGATTTAAATTAGGAAGTTTCTTTATGTCATTGGATTTTAATACTCTACCTAGGCTCATGATATTCTCGTTTTGTTAGGAGTCTTGTTATTTTCTTTATTATAAATCATTGGTATTAAAAGATTCTTAACTAGACACTTTAAAGAGTTTGACACATCCCCTGATAATCACTAGTATTACCACCCTCTAAAGCAGTATTTTAGCATTTTTTGGGATTAGCCATGAAAAGAACGTTTCAACCAAGTGTTGTAAAAAGAAAAAGAACTCACGGATTCCGTGCTCGTATGGCCACAAAGAACGGTCGTGCTGTGTTGAGTCGTCGTCGTGCCAAAGGCCGCACTAGACTCTGTCCGTAATTTGAGCTTTTCGCGTACGTACAGGCTGGCCAGTAAAGCTGAATTCCAGTCTGTATTTGCAAATCCGCAGAAAGCCTCACGTGGGCCTCTCTTAGCTTTATATACCCCTAATTCGTTGCCTCACGCTCGTTTAGGTGTAATTGTGGCTAAACGTCATTTTAAGCGTGCTGTTGACCGTAATCTGCTTCGTCGTCTTGTTAAAGAGAGTTTTCGGCATTATTGCGATAAACTGCCTGGGCTTGATATCGTTTTTATGTTTCGTGCGCGTTACCAAGTGATTGATAAATCTAACATTCGTAAAGAAATAGACTCATTATGGCCGTCCTTAGTCGCTTCCTCAAAGCCTGTTTAATCAAGCTTATTCTGATTTATCGCTATGCATTCAGTCTTTTATTAGGAAATTGTTGTCGTTTTGAGCCAACATGCTCCACTTATGCTATAGAAGCGATTACAATGCATGGCTGTTTGAAAGGATGTTATTTGACGGTAAGACGCTTGTTGCGCTGCCATCCCTGGCATCCAGGTGGTATTGATTCAGTTCCTTAGCAAGGTTGTCATCCAGAGGAGCGCTTTTTGCGACGAAGGATCTCCATCTAAGGACAGCTCCAATAGATGGAGATCCTTCACTACGTTCAGGATGACAGCAGTGTGTGTGGATTGAGGTATTACGTTCCTTAAACTTTAAAGGGTTAGAAGTTAACAATATGTTTGATAATATTTTAAGTTATGTACGAATTGCCCTCTATGCGGCCTTGGCTGGTGTTGTATTTTTCCTATACCAAGCGTGGCAGAAAGAACATCCGCCAGTAGTGGCAACGTCTGCTGCTTTCACTCAAGCAGAAACCATCCCAGTTGGACATGCGCCAACTAATCAGCCATTACCCCAACCTTCGGCGGCTATACAGGCTGAAGCGACGGCTGTTGCTAAGACTGTGCCACAAACTGGCCAGTTGATTAGTGTTAAGACTGATTTATTAGATATTCAGATAGATACCCGTGGCGGTGATATTGTTCAGGCTAAGTTGTTGCAATATCCTGAATCACTCGGCTCCTCTGCTCCTTTCTTGTTGCTAAATGACGATCCTAAGACTCGTTATATTGCTGAGAGCGGCTTATTAAGTAAGCAAGGCCCAGATACAGCGGCTGAACAAGCGTCTTATACAGCGACTCAAACCGCTTATGCTCTAATACCTGGGCAACAAAGTCTAACGGTTGATTTAACTTGGAAGAAAGACGGTGTGACCGTTATTAAGACGTTCACGTTTAATCGTCAAAGTTATGAAGTGAATGTTGGCTACGTAGTGGACAACCAATCCAACAAACCATGGGAAGGTCAATTGTATACGCAGCTATTGCGTAAAGATGTACCCCAACCTTCTAATGGTGGTGTGGTTAATTTAACGACTTATTTTGGTGCGGCTATTTCCAGCTCACAAAAACCATTTGATAAAATTACCTTTAAGCAAATGCAAGAAAAGAATTTGAATCAAGTGAGCGCTAATGGTTGGGCTGCAATGATTCAACATTATTTTGTGTCGGCTTGGATTCCACCGAAAGCAACGCAATCTAATTATTACTCTCGTGTGAATGAAGATGGTTTATTTACCATTGGTATGATTGGACCGCAATTGGTGGCAGCGCCTGGCACTAAGGTGGTGACGGATGCCAAGTTGTATGCCGGTCCTGCGATTGCTAGCTTGTTAGAAAAAGCAGCACCAGGATTAAAGCTAACGATTGATTATGGTTGGTTCTGGTTTATTTCAGATATTATTTTCTGGATGATGCAGCATATTTACGATGTTGTTGGAAACTGGGGTTGGTCTATTGTATTAGTCACGGTTGTGATTAAATTATTATTTTTCCAATTGTCTGCAAAAAGCTTTCGCTCCATGAGTGCAATGAAAAAATTGCAGCCTAAGATTGAAGCGTTGCGTGAACGTTATAAAGACAATAAGCAACAGTTAACACAAGCAACCTTGGATTTGTATCGCCAAGCGAAAGTGAATCCTATGAGTGGTTGTTTGCCTATTTTGATTCAGATCCCAGTGTTCATCGCACTTTATTGGGTCTTGGTGGAAAGTGTGCAATTACGTCAAGCGCCATTTATTTTGTGGATACATGATCTTTCTCAACAAGATCCTTATTATATTTTGCCGTTGCTCATGGGTATTTCCATGTTCATTCAACAAAAATTAAATCCTCCGCCAGCAGATCCTATGCAAGCCAAGGTTATGATGTTGATGCCTGTGGTATTCACGGTGTTATTTGCTAATTTCCCAGCCGGTTTAATGCTGTATTGGTTTGTTAATAACACGCTCTCTGTTTTGCAACAGTGGTTTATCATGAACCGCTTAGAAATTAATTTAGATACGAATGGAAAAAAATCCAGTAAGTAACGATACAATCACCGCTCAGGCGACTCCGCCTGGGCGTGGTGGTATTGCCATTGTTCGTGTATCCGGCCCATTGGTTTCTGTGATTGCAGAGGCTATCTTAGGCACACTTCCAGCTCCTCGTGTTGCGACCTATCTTCCTTTTCGCGATGAAAATGGCGAAGTTCTTGATGAAGGCGTTGCTATTTATTTTCCTAATCCACATTCGTTTACCGGTGAAGATGTACTAGAGTTACAAGGTCATGGCGGCCCGGTTGTGGTTGATTTGTTGTTGCAGCGCATTTTGCAATTAGGGGTACGATTAGCAAGACCGGGTGAATTTTCAGAACGAGCATTTTTAAATGGTAAATTAGATTTAGCGCAAGCTGAAGCGATTGCCGATTTAATTGATGCTTCATCGGCTCAAGCGGCACGTTTGGCATTGCGATCTTTGCAGGGCGATTTTTCAAAAGAAATTCATGCGTTGAATGAAAAAATTATTTATTTACGTATGTATGTGGAAGCAGCGATTGATTTTACGGATGAAGAAATTGATTTTCTAGGCGATGAAAAAATCGCGAACAGTTTGATTGATATTATTAGCCATTTAAATTTAATACAGTCTAATGCAAAGCAAGGTAGTTTTTTACGTGAAGGTATTACTGCTGTCATTGTTGGTGAGCCTAATGTAGGTAAATCTAGTTTGCTGAATTGTTTAAGCGGTAAAGAGTTAGCTATTGTAACGGATATTCCTGGCACAACGCGTGATGTCTTACGCGATTATATTCTCATTGATGGTATGCCTATGCATATTATTGATACGGCAGGGTTGCGTGAAAGTCAGGATATAGTTGAGCAAGAAGGGATTAGACGGGCTTATCAAGAAATAGAGAAAGCCGATATTTTGTTATATATGGAAGATGCCACTCGCTTATCAGCGCCTGTTCTCCCTGAGCATGTATTGCAAGCCATGCAAAATAAGATTCTATATATACGTAATAAAATTGATTTATGTTCAGAAACGCCTCATGTGAAGCAGGAAGAAGATAAGATTATTATTTCGCTATCTGCTAAAGCTCAGTTAGGTATTGATACGCTTAAGCAACAGATTAAATCATTAGTTGGTTTTGAGAATCAAACGGAAGGGTTATTTTTAGCGAGAAGACGTCATTTGGATGCCTTAAAACGGGCGACTGCCCATATTGAAGAAGCCTTAGAACAATTGAGTGTCAATCGATCTGGTGAGTTGGCCGCTGAAGATTTGCGTTTAGCCCATCTGGCTTTATGTGAAATTACGGGCGAATTTACAGTTGATGACCTATTAGGACGCATTTTTTCTAGTTTTTGTGTTGGAAAGTAAGTTATAGTAAGTTAGATAACCCAACACAAGGAGCGTGGCATGTTATCCCTATTTAAAAGAGCTTGGAAAGGCGAAGCGTCACTAGCGGCTGCATTCTGGATCATTCATGTATTAATCGGTTCTATCGTTTTACAATCCATCATCTCATGGGCTATTTCTTATTTTATGCCCGAATTAGCTGTTAGTAGCATGAATGTTAGCACTGCTGCTGATGCTCAGGCTGCCATGTTTAATAAGCATGCTTTCATGATGTTGGCTATTTGCTTTCCTTATACTATATATAGTGCTATCTGCGTTTGGCGTTGTGGTAAGAATTCTTGGAAATTGTGGAGTATCTTATCCAAGATTATTGTTATTTTGAGTGTAATCAGTGGCTTACTCAGTATTTATTATCTGATTTTTGGTATGCCAATGATGCCAGATACGACTTCTGTTCCCCCTGCACCTACTCAAGCGGCAAGCTAATCTAGCGTTGATAAGGCTATCTTTGTGGATAGCCTTTATCAGCAAGTCTGTTTTCTTCGAAAGTGTTCACAAAACTGTATTATTTCATTGCCATTATTACGAGTAGCGTAGCCCGGCAAATCTTTTGCCGGGCTACACCCTCTAATTTATTTTCCACAACATGTCTTATATTTTTTGCCACTACCACAAAGGCAAGGTTCATTGCGGCCAAGTTGTTTTACTTGAGGTGATCGTTTAATTTGAGGGTTGGTTCCATTAACGTAAACCCATTTGCTATTAATCAAATGAAATTCACTTTTTTCATGAATCATTTGGCGTTGCTGGTGATGGTTGAAGTGGGCGATAAATTCTACAAAACCAGTTAATTGATTATAAGATGCTTCGATGACTTCTAATTTAAGCCATTCACATTGCTCGGCCCATGCTTTTGCCTCTTCAGCATTAAAACCATCAGAGGCAGGCGACGCCATAGTCTTTGCAATGTAATCAATGTTTCTCTGGGTATAGGCGGTGTAGCGGGAGCGCATCAGTGCTTCTGGCGTCGATGGTAATTTTGTTCCATCTATAAAAGGTTGGCAGCAGTCTGCGTAATCTTTTTTCGAGCCACAAGCACAGGGTTTCATTTACTATTCTCTTAATCGTTCTTTTGCAATTTTTTCGGCAATTTCATTCGTCGCACAATTGGCGCGAGCGGCTTTTTCATAGATATCATAAGCAGTGTTGTAGATGTTATTGATTTTTTCGACTGACTTTACCAGATCACCTTTGCGATAAATGACGGCAACATGGATTAAACCACCGGCATTAATTAAAAAATCGGGTGCATACAAAATACCGCGTTCATGCAACAGGGCGCCGTAATGATGGTGGGCTAGTTGACTGTTAGCAGAACCCGCTACAATTTTACAGCGTAATTGTTTGATGGTATCCAAGTTCAAAATAGAACCTAATGCGCAAGGTGCAAATACATCTACATCTAAGCTGTAAATTTCTTCTGGTAAGCAAATGTTAACACCTAGCTTATCGACACAATGCTGTAAGGTGTTTAGGTTAATGTCTGTCATGGTGACAATGGCGCCCAGTTCTATTAGCTCTTTCGCTAGGTAGTAGCCAACATGGCCCGCTCCTTGAATGGCTACACTAATGCCTTCTAACGTGTCTTTATTTAATTTGAATTTAACGGCGGCTTCAATGCCACGTCTCACGCCTAAAGCAGTTAAGGGTGAGGGATCCCCATCGCTGCCTGAGTTGCTGGTGCAAGTGACATAAGGGGTACGTGTCGCAATGATATCCATGTCACTGGTTGTAGTGCCGCTATCAACAGCGGTGATATAACGGCCACCTAGTTCGTGGACGAATTCACCAAATTTACTGAATAAAGCTTCTCTATCTTTAATCACGCGAGGTTTGATAATGACCGCTTTTGCGCCACCGTGTGGCAGATCATTAATCGCTGCTTTGTAACTCATCATATAGCCTAAGCGTAGGGCATCTTCGACAGCTCTATCCATGGTGGGATAAGCAATCATGCGTACGCCGCCGATGGCAGGACCACGGTTGACATTATTAATAGCTACTAGAGCTTTTAAGCCAGTTTTAGCGTCAATTTTTAAATGGATATCGCCATAGCCTAGGAATTCAGCATAACGCAAGAGGCTATCTGCGACAGTGTAATGAAAAGGAGAGTTATCCCGGTTGTGTGTTGATTTGATCATATAACATCTCCGTATGTTATGGTGATTTTGATGAGTGGTTAGTATATAGATTGTATGGAGTGGCGGGTAGTGGATTTTAGGGTTAGAACACTACCGTTATTGCGCTCACTGCTGTCATTCCCGCGCAGGCGGGAACCCATCCATAATTTACACCAGCTGTATATTCGGGATGGGTTCCCGCC
>JBAQCP010000232.1:0-2878 GCA_049294295.1 Gammaproteobacteria bacterium
AATGACAGTAGTGGCTCGCAATGATGGCAGTAGCTTTAGCTAAATTTCCGGCTAGCATCAATGGTCAACCCCATCCCAACACTACCAAATGCATCACCTTGAACAATCTTGGCATTAGGAAATAAAGGATTAATTTTAGAATGAATAATAGGTATTTTAGTTGAGCCGCCGGTATAGAATATAGCACTAATATCTTCACGCCTTACCTTCGCAAGCGTTATCGTTTCAAAAATAGTGTTAACAATAGAAGCTAAATAATCATCAATTATTTGATTAAAATGATCTCTTGTTACTATCTCTTCCAAATCACGTTCAATAAAATTCAAATCTAATGGGGAAGTGGTGACTGCACTTAAATCTTGTTTACAACTTTCCACACTATTTAAAATATAATGACCCGCTTTATTTTGTAATACTTTAAGCAATCGACCAATAGCATGTTTATCTAATGCTTTAGCCTGCAGCGACTTAATATGAGTAATTGTTTTAGCGCCATATAACGCTGATAAAGTATGCCAGGTTGTTAAGTCATGATAATACGCAGAAGGCACTTCAATGTTACTGCTTGAACCCTGCATTAAACCACCCATACCTAGCAGTGGCATAACTGTATTTAGGCTTAGCTTATGATCAAAATCCGTCCCTGCAATATGGATACCAGTATTGGCCAACACATCTGCTGATCTATCAATCGCATTCACACCCGGTCGCAAGCAAATCACACTAAAGTCTGATGTACCGCCACCCATATCAACAATCAACGCTAGTTGCTCAGCTTCAATTGTTGTTTCATAAGCAAGCGCTGCAGCAATAGGTTCATATTGAAAACTAACCTCTTTAAAACCTGCCTTTAATGCAATCTCTTCCAGCGTATTTTGTGCTACTTGATCTTTTTCTACATCTGTATCATGAAAATGGACGGGACGCCCCATTACTACATGCGTTAACTCTTGCTGGATATCTTGCTCAGCGGATGCCTTAATATAACGAATAAACTTACCTAAAATATCAGCATAAGACACATATTCATTAAAAATAAATGTTTCATCATTCATCAACGGCGAACCCAACACAGACTTAAGCGCCATCATTAAACGACCCGGCGTACTATCCAGATAGCGATCTATCCCTTCCTTACCAAACACCCATTCTTTATTTTCAGCATCACAAAAAATAGCTGACCGAATAATGGGTTTATTATTTTCGAGTGGAATCAATCGATAAGAATTATTAGGTGAAATAACACCTATGGTTGAATTGCTAGTACCAAAGTCGAAGCCACAGAAATTTTTCATGATTTATTTTTTAATTCTTCAGTTAAAAGAAGCGGGTGAATTATTTTTCGCCAACAACCACCTATCAATATCTACAACACGAGAATCTCTATGGTAAACTGGACTTCCCCATGCCATAAAACTTTTTAAACTTTCCTTACTATCTGGTAACAAGTCTGCATATTCAAAAATTTTCCCTAGAACTGTGCGGTCAAATTCAGGTCCACGCACAACATCTAGAAGTGCTTTAAATTCAGCTTTTGATGATTCTGCTGCAAGCGAAAAATAACCTATTCCCAAAAATGCCGTTCTGCACTTTTCTTTTTCCCGCTCTATATTTACTCTTTGAACAGCACTATGAATGCCTTCAGTTCTACTATAAGGCAAATCAAACATATCCATTGCATATTTCAGACTATCTACTTCTTCTGGCAAAAATGTATCAACCGGTTTATCTAATAATTTATGTTTCCATTTTCTAGCAAGAAATAGAGCGCAAGTTGCGGTGAGTAAAAGTGTTATTGAACTTAGTACGTCTACGGCAATACCTCCGTCATAAAGGAGTGTACCTGCGTCTAGCTTTGCCTTTGCTTGGCAAAAAGGAATACCCGCTTTAACACAAGGGAGAAACCACTCTTTCCAACGAGTAAGATCCTGTAGCTTGTCACAATTATTGAGGTTATACCGATATTCTGTACAGCTAAGTTTCTCCCCCCAATATGGAGGCGCAACAATTGTATTAGAAATGGCGGCTAGACTTGCATCCATTTCTGCTTCATAAACATTCCTTAGTGAACGCCTCTGGGTAGCTAGGTAATACAATAAAAAAATACCGATAGACATCGTCGCTAATAAAATTAATGATGAGCTACCATACCAAATATTAGACCACATCTGACGAGTGCTTACCCTTTTCTCCAGCTTAGCTAAAGGCGCAAGCCTCGTTTCTTTGTCATTAAAAAAAATGACAACATCATCCTGCTCTAATGGCCTAAAAGGCTCTTTTCTGTTAAACATCACCCTCTCGATCGCTCAATTTAAGCGCACAACAATAAATAATGGGTACAATTTAAAGGTAAGGGTGAATAAACGCAAGCCTCAAAAATTAACCAAAAATCCCTTTAAAAATATCCTCACCCGCTTTTTCTACCCAACTTTTTTCATAACCCGTTTCGTAGGTTTTAGAGATGCCATTTTTTGTAATAGTGACCTTACCCTTCACCGTTGAACCGGTTCCTGTTGGGTGCGAGGTAACATCGTGCTCTTCCAAGGTAAAATCATCGTAGTTGTATTTGCATTCTTCGCATTTGTTTTTGAATTTTTCGAGCTCATGAATGGATTGATATTTCATACTAGAACTCCTCATGGGTTATAACCATAATTATAGCAAGAGATAGGTTACACCGATCGGCTAAGCATTTTGGCGCCCCGGGAGGATTTGAACCCTACCTGCCCCTTAGGAGACGCAAGATTTTAACTGAGCTATAGTCAAATGTTGTGTATGAGATATTTTGCATTAGGCGGCTGCTCTCTCATTCACTGACCTATTTTCCTCTTCCTGCCGTATACCATTAGTGAATTTAACATCACGAATAACGTCTGCC
>JBAQCP010000233.1:0-47173 GCA_049294295.1 Gammaproteobacteria bacterium
CCCCGATAACGCAAGCCCCCTACCACACACCCCCATTCTCTGCTATAACTAACCTCAACCACCAAGAGGCCAAACAGTGAATATTCCACGCGAATTTATCGACTTATTAATCACCAAAATCGATATCGTTGATTTAATCAACATTCACATCCCTCTGCGCAAAAAATCAGGCAGCAATTACTTTGCCCGCTGCCCATTCCACCAAGAAAAAAGCGGCTCATTTTCAGTCAGCCAAACCAAGCAGTTTTACTACTGTTTTGGCTGCGGCGCCCATGGCAACGCCATTGATTTCATCATCCAACACGAACACCAAAGCTTCCCAGAAGCCGTCGAAACACTAGCCCGCCAAGCCGGTATGGAAGTACCTCGCAGCGCTGATGCCCCAAAAAAAGACGAATCACTACCCGCTCTCTACGAGCTAATGAACCAAACCACCACCTATTACTACGAACAAATGCGCGCCTCCACCCGCGCCATCGATTATTTAAAAAACCGCGGCATCTCCGGCAAAATAGCCCAACAATTTAGCCTAGGCTACGCGCAAACAGGCTGGAGCCATTTGCTAGATCAATTCGGCAAAACAGACGCTGATAAGAAAAAACTCTTAGACACCGGCCTCATCATCAAGAAAAACGAAGGCGGCTATTACGACCGCTTCCGCGACCGCATTATGTTTCCTATCCATGATTATCGCGGCCGCATTATTGGCTTCGGTGGACGCATTTTAGACCAAGGCGAACCCAAATATTTAAATTCGCCTGAAACACCCCTATTCCAAAAAGGTCATGAATTGTACGGCCTGCATCAAGCCCTCAAAAGTAATCGACAATTAGAGCGCGTATTAATCGTTGAAGGCTACATGGATGTCATTGCGTTATTTCAGCACGACATCACCTATGCCGTTGCAACACTAGGTACTGCCACCACTGCGCATCATTTTCAGCGATTGTTCCGCTATACCACCGATATTGTTTTCTGTTTCGATGGCGACGAAGCTGGCCGCACCGCCGCTTGGCGCGCGCTGCAAGTGATTTTCCCGCTGATGAATCAAAGCCTGCAAGTACGCTTCCTTTTCTTACCAGACGGCGAAGATCCAGACAGCTTAGTGCGCAAAGAAGGCAAAGTAGAATTTGAAAACCGACTAAACACGGCACCAGCCCTATCCAGTTTCTTCTTCCAAACACTAAGCAAACAAGAAGATTTGGGCACCATAGAAGGCCGCGCACGTTTTGCGACCTCAGCCCTCACCTTTATCAAACAAATCCCTGAAGGCATCTTCCAGGGCATCTTAGTGGAAGAATTGAGCAAACGCGCCCGTGTGGATCTTGCCGAGCTAAAGCGCCAAGTGAAATCTGGCAGCACCGTGGTCGCAACACCGGCCACCAAACCTGCTTCATCCGAAATCACCATCAAGCTCCCAGCCTTCCTGCGCCTGGCCATTGCCCTGATAATCCAACACCCCGCCTTAGCCAGCAAAATACCAGACGAACTACCACAACACGATTTACCTGGTTACGGCTTTTTCCAAGAATTAATCCGTCTAATCAAGCACCAGCCCAACATTACCACCGGCAGCCTACTTGAGCACTTTAGAGGCCAAAAAGAAGGCGAATTTGTCGCCAAGTTAGCCCAATGGGACACGATGGTGCCAGAGACAGGCATTGAAAATGAATTTTTAGGCACCATAAAACAGTTAGAGACATTAAATTTAGATGAAACCATTAAACAGCTGCTAGCCAAGGCTGGAGATGGGAGCCTTACAGACGCCGAAAAACTTTCCCTGTCTAGCCTCATTGCCAGAAAAAAATCATTGGTATGAGTGGCGAACCATGACTTTTTTCGCGAAATAGTCCATAATGCTAACTTTGTCTGGTATTTAATTTATACTTTGAGAAATTTTCAACTTCATTCTTCTACAGATACAGGCTGTCACTATGACCATTGAGCAAGATTCCCAGAAAGAATCGCAGAAATCACGTCTAAAAGAATTGATCACCCGTGGTAAAGAACAGGGTTATCTCACCTATGCTGAGATCAACGACCACTTACCAGGCGATATCACCGATCCAGAACAGATCGAAGATATCATTAGAATGATCAACGACATGGGCATCCAGGTTTCCGAAGACGCAATGGAAATGGAAGAACTATTGCTAGCTGGAAACGAAGCAACCGAAGATGACGTGGCTGACGAAGAAGTTGCCACCGCCCTCGCAAATGCACTAGCTGTTGTTGAAAACGGCGAACTAGGCCGTACCACCGATCCTGTCCGTATGTATATGCGTGAAATGGGTCGAGTAGAATTACTCTCTCGTGAAGGCGAAATTGCCATTGCTAAGCGTATTGAGGAAGGCATCATTCAAATGCTAACCACCCTTGCTTATCAACCGCAGATGATTGCTGAAGTATTAGGCGATTTTGACCGCGTTGAAAAAGGCGAGCTGCGCCTAAGTGACGTGATGAGCGGCTACATTGAGCCCAACCTTGAAGCTGAAGAAGAAAGCGAAGACGCCGCTGCACCAGTCGTGGCTGCTGCTAAAGAAGCTGACGCTGCGGAAGAAGAAGACGAAACCGAAGGCGGTGAAGATCCATTTGATGATGATGCTGGCCTCGATCCTGAAAAAGCACGTGAGCGCTTTGAAGAATTACGCAAATTCTACACAGATACCATCGCTGTTGAAAAGAAACACGGTCGTGAGCACAAAAAATTCATCACCAAGCGTGAAGAATTAGCTAAAAACTTCATGGACATTAAATTGTCCCCACGCCAATTTAACAAACTATCCAAAAAAATGCGCAGCATGCTAGATGAAATTCGTCTACGTGAACGCAGCATCATGGACATGTGTGTTAACAAAGCAAAAATGCCGCGTAAAACCTTTATCACCGCTTTCGTTAACAACGAAACCAACGTGAATTGGATCAAAGAAAACCTAACCAAAGCCGTTGCTTCCGACCTTGAAAAACACGCAGAAGACATCTTGCGAGCGCAGAAAAAATTGCTCACCTTGCAAGAACAAATGCGTATGACCATAGGCGAGATTAAAGAAGTTAATCGTCGTTTATCCATTGGTGAAGCGAAAGCAAGACGTGCTAAAAAAGAAATGGTAGAAGCGAACTTACGCTTAGTTATCTCCATTGCTAAAAAATACACCAATCGCGGTTTACAATTCCTTGATCTTATCCAGGAAGGTAACATTGGCTTGATGAAGGCAGTTGATAAGTTTGAATATCAACGTGGTTACAAATTCTCAACCTATGCAACCTGGTGGATTCGTCAGGCTATTACTCGTTCTATCGCTGACCAAGCACGTACCATTCGTATTCCGGTACACATGATAGAAACGATTAATAAATTGAATCGTATCTCCAGACAAATTCTCCAGGAATCAGGACTTGAGCCTACCCCTGAAGAATTAAGCCGCCGCATGAGCATCCCAGAAGATAAAATTCGCAAGATCTTAAAAATTGCGAAAGAACCTATCTCCATGGAAACCCCTATCGGCGATGATGAAGATTCCCATTTAGGCGATTTCATCGAAGACTTGAACACCATTTCTCCAGTTGATGCCGCAACCAACTTTGGCCTAACGGAAGCCGTACAAAAAGTACTAGGCTCCCTCACCCCGCGTGAAGCGAAAGTCTTGCGTATGCGTTTTGGTATAAACATGAACACTGACCATACCTTAGAAGAAGTAGGTAAACAGTTTGATGTGACCCGTGAACGTATTCGTCAAATCGAAGCAAAAGCACTACGCAAACTGCGTCATCCTTCCAGAGCTGAGCAATTACGCAGCTTCTTAGAAGAAAACGAGTAAGCTCGACGTTTTACGCCTCGGAACGGGGCGTAAAAACTCCTAGACCAACAACCCCAGCCGTCATTGCGAGCGCAGCGAAGCAATCCATGCTCCTGTCAGCACCCAACCCTATAAAATTAATAAATTTCCTGCTGGAAAGCCGCCCCAGTTCCAGCTATTATTGCATTCTCTTCTAGAGCGGGCCCATAGCTCAGTTGGTTAGAGCAGAGGACTCATAATCCTTTGGTCCTAGGTTCAAGTCCTAGTGGGCCCACCATAAAAATCAAGTAGTTAGAGATACCCGCCGAAACTTAGCAAATCTCATGTAGAAGCTATGTAGAAGAATTAGGAAAGAGAAACTGCATTACGTTTATAATCACGACCAATCAATGTCCAACATTTGCACGGAGAATAACCCCCCATCGTTTCGCCTTTGAGGGCAGAATAAATAACTCTATGCCAGATACTAACGCTGCTGATATAGCCACTTTACAAGCTCAACCATAACAAACGTATCTTTCTCACAATATTCAATCATTGCAGTTTTCAATACCAACTTTCTATCCTCGAGGACATTTGGGGATATGAGCTCTACAAAAGCGCGTTGCGCATCGTTACCGTTTGCGACAAGCATATTATCGTAGCTGTGTGATTTACCCAATAATGCAGGTGCAACACTCTTTAAACTGAAGCTGCCGCCAAACTCATTGTCATAGACAGCATCGCGAATAATAGGAAGCGGGTCGACGATTCTATCAATAAGATTTATTAATACATTGCGATATTGATGTGAATAATCAGCTAGTGCTTGAATTCTCTCCGCTTCAAATCGACCAAAGTAAGCCACAATTGAGCCTTTTTCACTGCACGCCTCAAGTAAAGCAGGGATAAGCGATGGTCGCGGATCATCAGCAGATTCATGTAAAAATTCTTTATGAGTAATATCAGCATCAGGTGATTGCCATATGTGTACGCTAAACTGAAATGGCATCTGATCAAATGGACGACATCCATTATATCGAGGAATAGCGGGGTTGATTGTCTCAAAGTCTAAGAAGATGAGTGGAAATTGCCAGCCAGATAATGCGGCTTGGATTGATTCTTTATTAATGTACCGTTCGCCAGTCTTGAAGCATGTAACAACACGCTCTTGTAATTCATTAAGGTCGGATAACCGTGGATCATCGAGTGCAACAATGCCGTCGTAATAAAATTTCCATTTTTTATTTTTTATACCAGGTAGGTTAAATTCACTGACTGCGGGTATTTTCTTTTGTTGCCAGCAATGCTGAGTGAAGCCACATTCAGTGGGCGCGAGACAGTAAGGGCCTATATCTATATCAGGAACTTGAGATTTTTTGATAGTTGAAAATATCTCGTTAATTTTTGGCTCAATACTTGAATATTTTTCGCGGATCTTTTCTGTTACATCGACTTCTTTAAATAAATTACTAAGATCGGGGTACCGGCAGTCAGTGTTTAAATGAACGATATTAATTTGCTCAACTGGCAAGCCACTCTTCTCCATCACCCATGCTTGAAGCCCAATATCATCATAATGTTCAGGCTTCACTTTTGTAGACGATTTGACCTCAAAGATTCGCCAGTGTTTTGTGTCTGGGGAATATTGAATAATGTCAGCACGTGCGAAACACCCCATGTATTCAAAAGCTGCTTCATAGATGATAGCGGTGCCGTTAGTTAGTAACTCGCGTGTCTTAGCAAGAGCGCCAGTAAAATCCCAGGGTTTATTATCAACTAGCACACCCCCACGGTAATGCGCCCTAGCTTTAGCACCAACCTCATTGCCTTGATCAAACAAGGCTTGAATATCTGGGGTGATGGGCGCTTCAAGTTCGGGATGGTGAGCAGTCAAGTAGATACACTTAAGACAGCGATAGCCTTTCATGAGTTTTGTTTTGCTTAGAAGCTTTGGGATCGAATTCATTGAGTCATACATACTGTTGTTGCCTCTTCGACATGTCTTCCGTATATTCCTGCATATTTTGCATTGAAAAATACCATCCTTAAGACCAGGCCGCACTTAATGATTCAGCCTGCTTTAACACTAATTCAATCGCTTCTTCTTGCATATCTGGCGGGTATTTATATTTACGTAAAATTCTCTTAACCATCAATCTTAATTTCGCACGCACACTATCACGCACTGACCAATCTACACTTATGTTTTTGCGAAGATTTTCTGTGAGCTCATGCGCGATCTTTTTGAGCGTGTCATCTCCCAACTCTTTAACAGATGCTTCGTTATTAGCGAGAGCATCATAAAATGCTAATTCATCTTCATTAAGCCCAACCGACTCACCGCGCTGAACAGCCTCTTTGAATTTCTTTGCCATTTCACACAGCTCTTCCATCACTTGCGCAGTTTCAATTGCACGGTTTTGATAGCGCTTAATTGTATTGACTAATAACTCAGAGAATTTCTTTTCCTGAACTACATTAGTGGAAAATCGCGTTTTAATTTCGCCTTCAAGTAAGCGCTCTAATAGCTCGATCGCTAAATTTCTTTCTGGCAAATTACGCACTTCAGCAAGAAACTCTTCATCAAGAATGCCAATGTTAGGTTTATCCAAACCAACAGCATCAAAAATATCGACCACCTGATCGGATACGACAGCGGAGCTAATAATTTGTCGTATAGCAAACTCACGCTCTTCATCTGTTCGTTTCTTCGCACTAATATCACGTTTAGTAAGTATCACTTTTACTGCTTGCAGAAATGCAACTTCTTCGCGTACTGCTTTTGCTTCATCTAAGGTGCAACACAAAGTAAAAGCTTTTGACATAGCAAGCGCTGTATCAGCGAAACGCTTTTTACCATCCTGAACTCCCAAAATATGATCTGCTACTTTTGCAAGCAAGCTGTGACCGCTAGTAAGAAAGCTGCTGTAATCTACGCCGTGTAGCATTCCGCGCAATATATCGAGCTTCTCTTCTAATACAGCATACGCTTCGTGTGCATCCACAGTAGGTCTGCCACGCCCTTGGCTTGCCGTATAATCCTTCAGCGCTTTCTTTAGGTCATTGGCAATACCGATATAATCTACAACCAAGCCTCCTTGTTTATCTTTAAATACGCGGTTTACTCGCGCAATCGCTTGCATGAGGTTATGACTTTTCATCGGTTTATCGACATACAGTGTATGAGCGCAGGGAACATCAAAACCCGTTAGCCACATATCACGGACGATTACCAAACGCAGATCATCTTCTGGCTTCTTAAATCTTTTCTCTAAATCTTTTCGAACCTGCTTGGAGTAAATGTGTGGGCGAAGCAATGATTTATCACTTGGGGAACCTGTCATTACAACTTTAACTACACCTTTTGTCGGATCGTCGTTATGCCAATCTGGACGTAGTGCAATTATTTCATTATAAAGATGTACGCAAATATCTCTGCTCATTCCCACAATCATTGCTTTACCAAATTGTGCTTTGCTACGCTCTTCATAATGCTCAACTAAATCAGCGGCTACCTGCTTGACCCGCGGCTCTGCCCCTACTATCTTCTCTAATGCTGCCCAGCGTGATTTAAGTTTAGCTTGTTCACTATCCTCCTCATTTTCTGCTAACTCATCAACATCTTCGTCTAACGTGAGAATTTCATTTTCATCGAGTGACAACTTGGCAAGTCGTGACTCGTAATAGATAGCAACTGTTGCGCCATCATCTCTTGCTTGTTGCATATCATAAATATGGATGTAATCCCCGAATACAGCACGAGTATCACGATCTTCTGTCGAAACAGGGGTGCCTGTAAATGCAACAAATGTTGCGTTTGGTAATGCATCACGTAAATGTTGCGCATAACCCACAGTATATTTTTCTTTCCCTGCTTTGCCTTTGAACTCTGCTGAAAATCCGTATTGTGTACGGTGCGCTTCATCAGCAATCACAACAATGTTACAACGATCAGATAAAACAGGAAAAGTATCTTCATCCTCTCCTGGCATAAATTTTTGAATGGTCGCAAATACAATTCCACCAGATGGACGGTTGTTTAATTTAGTTCGTAAATCTTGTCGAGTTTCTACCTGTACTGGCTGTTCGCGTAATAAATCTTGAGCAAGTGAAAAAACACCAAATAATTGTCCGTCTAAATCGTTGCGATCAGTAATTACTACAATGGTTGGATTTTCCATCGCCGTCTCGCGCATCACACGTGCTGCAAAACACGTCATGGTAATACTTTTACCGCTACCTTGCGTGTGCCACACTACACCGCCTTTTTTATTTCCATCTGGACGTGAGGCAATGATAACTTGCTGAATTGCTGCTCGCACCGCGTGGAATTGATGATATCCAGCGATTTTTTTAATGAGCTCGCCATCATCTTCAAACAATATGAAGAACCGCAGATAATCTAACAAATAAGTGGGTGTAAGAACTCCGCGAGTCAGCGTTTCGAGCTCACGAAATTGTCCAAGAGGATCAAGAGTGACACCATCAATCGTACGCCACGACATAAAGCGTTCTGCATTAGCTGAAAGCGATCCCATGAGAGCATCACTGCCATCTGAGATAATCAACATCTCGTTGTATCGAAATACATCGGGTATTTGTTCTTTGTAGGTTTGTACTTGATTGTAAGCTTTCCAAATATCGGCGCTTTCATCCGCTGGGTTTTTTAATTCAATCAATACCAAAGGCAACCCATTTATAAACAGAATAATATCCGGACGACGCGTATGTTTTTCTCCCTTAATAGAAAACTGATTGACTGCCAACCATTCATTTTCTGAGGGTGTTACAAAATCAATGAGACGCACAAAATCACCGCGCGTTTCACCGTCTTTTTGATATTCCACAGGTACGCCATTAACCAAAAAATTATGTAAGCGGCGATTCGCAGATATTAAAACCGGCGTATTCAAGTCGCGCACTTGTAGAAATGCATCTTCACGCGCTGCTAAAGGAATACCAGGGTTCAATCGGTCAATTGCTGCCCGTAATCGCCCTATCAACAATACCTCTTGGTAATTGCTACGCTCAGGGCTACTTCCATCACAAGCAATGTCAGGCCCATAGATATGCGTGTACCCTATTTCGGATAGCCAACCAAGCATTTCTTGTTCAAGTTGATCTTCAGTCATTTCTTAAGTCCCAGGTTTGCATTAAAACACTTAACTTGTTGATTTATATCTATTTATAGCCTTTATGGCTAGTTATAACGATTTGCATTAAAGCACTTTATGCCCAAAATGGCAGGTACCTCGCATAGCGCGTTGAACTCGTCTCGGTATCATCTGGCTTGATTAATCCAGCGTCCTTGGCGGCTCCAATAACCAATGATACAGTCGCCGCCGCCGATTCTGGCAGCTTAAACCGATCTCTAAGGGTTTGGTTAGACATCCGTTGATTACTTACATACAACAAACAACAGTGCTGGTAACAAGCACGTATTCTGTCGCCCTTGCTCATATCTGAAAATTCTTGATGCGCAAATAACACGGCTGTAGTGCGAGATTCGCCAACCCTAAAATCCGGCGCTGGTAATTGAAAAATTTCAGCTAATTTTACAACCTTATCAATACCACTTCCCTTCTCTTCGCAAAATCCGAGTCGCCGCATGAAATCAGCTAAAAGCTCATTACGTGAACGATACTCATCAATGAAGCGATCAACGCTAATAGGTGGGATACCAGGATTTGATATTTCCACACGATCAGAAAACATCTCAATCATTACCGATGCGCCTGTTATCAAGAAATCTTGGTGGACTAATGCGTTTGCAATTAATTCACGTAAAGCTTGTCTTGGAAACATTTTAACTTCTTCGCGTACTACCTGCTCTACAAAGTGATTTTGTGGTGCCGCAGAATGCACGAATTCGAGCAGGCTATCAAAGGCTACGGCATAGCCCTAAGTGCCAGGCTTATCATGCTGAGTGTTAAGTTTATCTGCGCCTTTATAAATAACGACACGAGGCGCTTTGCGAGCAAGCGCTGGAGAAAAAGCATCGAGGCGTTTAGCCAGTAAAATGGCTGCCAAATTTGTAATTGTCCAATTACTATTTTGTGGCTTGATCAATCCATCCTTTGCAAGACGATCTAATACCCCATCACGCGTAGTTGGATATGGCAACTTCAACAAATCGAAATAAATTTGGGTATCCAGGAGAGAAATAACTTCGTCTGGGCTGACACTCGCTACAGCTGATTGCACAAACCAATTAGACTTTTCTTCTAAAATAATACGACGCAATTGGTCGGGTGTCATAGGTACCAACTCTTCACCAGAGCGCATCAGATAAGCGCCATCTAAATGCTGTGGCTGTGCAATAGGCCTAGGTGGAATTTCAAATATGAGCACGCGACCATCAGGATGCGCTAATTCATAAATTTCTACTCGAAAATGTAGCTTATTTAATATCTGAGATTTGACTTCACCAACGTTGAGAAATGCATTAGTGCCAACTACTTTACGAGGCAACCCGTCACTCACCCCCAAGACTAAATGACCGCCAAGCTCGTTGGCAAAAGCGACACAATAGCGCAACAACTTGATGAAGTCGTATTGCTGCTTTGCTTCCTTAAAGTCTAGGTGCTCATTTTCGTGTGAAGCAGCTAGCCAACCTTCTAACGTTTCTAGTGTAATCATTTAACAAGCTCCGTTGTCACGGTATCCTTTGACATTTGTAATTGGCCTGAAATCAAACGTGGCAGTAATGTGTCACGCAGTGCAGCAAGAGCTCTGATTTTACATTCTATAGTGAATGCCTGCTCTAGCAATGGAGTCGCTATCTCACTCCACCGATCAAGTATTGGCTTAGAAGGGCATACTAGTTTCAACCGCTTCAAATCAGCAACAGTGACATGACCTAGCCCTGTAGTTTGTTTATTTCGAGCTATTTCTGCAAATACTGGCTTCAAACACTTCAGCGTCATGAGCACAAAAGACCTATCTTGCTCGACTCTAGGGACAACTCGAAAAATATGTTGGTTTAACCATGCAGAGCTATATGGCCACACAAAAGTATCAATGGATGTATCAGGGTTGCCTGACCATGAGAATAATATGTCTCCAAGGTTTATCCTATATTTCTCTGGCATGTTAACAGTTGAATAGCGTGTTTGCGGTGTCACGCCAGACTTCAGCTCTGCTATTTTGATAATGGGCAAACCTTTTTTTTCTTCGTTCGGCTCAAATGCACGATACGCTGCGCCGTTGATATACTCTGCAAGATCATAAACCGCAGTCGTGCTCCACCCTTTTGGTATTAACCCCAAATCAGATTCTTCTAAACTATCAGGAAAAAGCATCGCCGTTTCAGCATCAATTCCTTCAAGCGCACGGTCCTCCATCTTTGCACGCACTGGGTCAAAATCAACAAACCATGACTTGAAAAGTGCCCGAGCGATGGCTTCCAGAGTGCTATTGGTTTCTCTTAGCAATGTGATACGAAGATCAAGAGCAGAAAGCACTGATGTAACATTTTGCTGTAAATATAGAGGTGGCACAGATATAGGTATTTTTCTGAGCTCACTTTGCTTAATTCCAAGAACTGTTGTTCCTGAAGCACGAGCTTTTATCTTCTCTTGCATTTCTTCAGTTTGTAGCAAATAGAGAAGGTACGTACTATCCAATAAGTCTGACTTACCACGGAGCGTTATCACTCGTTGTGCGAGTGCGATTTTTTCCTTGCCTAGCTGTGCCACCTCTCCAAGAGGGGCTTCTGTTGTCATAACAACATCGCCAGTTTTTGGAATACCACGACGCATCCATGTATCATAATCTTCTGCTGCAATATACTCAGAAGGCGCTTCTATTCGCCCCCCTTTAATAACTTTTGCTGTAACCAAAGGGATGCCTGAAGTGTTTTTTTTTGGTGTTTTACCCCTGTAATCTATCAAAGCTTCCAAACAATCTTCAAGATTCAAGACTTGCCACTCAGATTTCATATCCTAATCCTCCTAATTTCTGTCGGATTAGCGTATCAAGCTCTGCACCTTTGACCATCTGTTCGCCTAAGATTTCAGTGAGCTTCTGCATCTTTTCAACAAAAACTTCATCATCGTCTTCCAGTGTTTCTGCACCGACATAACGGCCAGGAGTAAGCACACATCCATGTTCGATAATTTCTTTTAATGTCACGCTGCGACAAAAACCCGCTATATCAGAATAGGCTTTCATTGCTTCGCCATCACCTCGCCATGCATGAACTGTTTCTGCAATTTTTTGTATGTCAGCATCTGAAAATTCAATTTGTACACGACTAATCATCGCACCAAGCTTACGTGCATCAATAAATAGCACTTCTCCTTTGCGTGAAATTTTTTGTTTGGTGAGAAACCATAAACATGCAGGTATCTGCGTGTTAAAAAATAGCTGGCCTGGTAAAGCGATCATGCATTCCACCACATCAGCTTCCACCATTTTTCGGCGAATATCACCTTCACTGTTTTGATTAGAACTCATCGAACCATTTGCTAAAACAATGCCAGCTCGTCCGTTAGGCTTAAGATGATATAACATGTGCTGCAACCACGCGTAATTAGCATTGCCTTGTGGTGGAGTTCCGTAAACCCAGCGCGAGTCACCCTCTAAACTGCCATGCCACCAATCAGAAATATTAAAGGGCGGATTTGCCAACACAAAGTCAGCTCGCAAATCAGCATGTTGGTTTTTAGTGAATGTGTCAGTGGGTTCTTTACCCAAATTAAAATCAATACCACGAATAGCGAGATTCATCGCAGCCAGGCGCCATGTTGTTGGATTAGATTCCTGCCCATAAATAGAAACGTCACCTAACTTACCGCCGTGCGCTTCAATAAATTTTTCAGACTGCACAAACATACCACCTGAACCACAGCAAGGGTCATACACTTTACCTTGATGAGGAGCTAATACAGCAACCAATGTTCGTACGATACTTGCGGGGGTATAGAACTGACCACCTTTCTTGCCTTCAGCGCTCGCAAATTGTCCGAGAAAATATTCATAAACCTGACCCAGTAGGTCTTTTGCATTTTGACCAGCGGCACCAAAGCCAATAGATGAAATCAAATCGACTAACTCTCCCAGCTTGCCATCGGGCAATTGTGCGCGTGCATAACGTTTATCGAGGATACCTTTAAGTTTGGGATTATCTGTTTCAATCAGTGACAGGGCGTCATCAATAAGCTTACCAATATCAGGTTGTTTTGCTCGTGCACGTAGAGTTTCCCATCGTGCGGCTTCAGGTACCCAAAAAGCGTTAACCTCTCTGTAATAATCTCGGTCTTCTAGTTCTTGCGAGATAATATAAGTTTCGCTTTCTTCAGCGACATAATAATTATCTTTCTTATCAGTAAACCGATGGGTGAGCTCATCACGGCGAGTTTGGAATGTATCCGAAATGTACTTCAAAAAAATCAACCCAAGAACAATATGTTTGTACTCTGCCGCATCCATATTTGCACGCAGTTTGTCGGCTGTTGCCCAAAGCGTTTTCTTAATATCATCTAACATTGAAAGTTTCCTGTTCCTGATTACGTTATTGGATTAGCTATTTGCACTTGTCTGCGCCGTAGCATCTTCGGATGCATCGCCGGACTTCACCCATGCGTCAACTTCACTCTGATTGAACCGCCATTGTTTACCAACACGGTGAGCGGGGATCTGCCCCTTCTCAAGCCAACGATAAATTGTTATGGCTGCCACCCCCAAATGCTCAGCAATTTCACTTACCGACATCCATCTTTCTGTCATGGCCATATTGAGCCTCTTTTTTGATTTTATAAGAATTTAGTGATTATCAAAGATAATGAATGATAAAACAAGTTCGGCTCAAAATCAGTAGCCAGCACTGCTAGGGGTGATAAATATTTGAACAAACAGGCCTGGTTGCTCGTCCTGACTGAACTCAATTTACCTGGATCTACTATTAAGGTAATAGGCCCAGCAGAGTTGGCACAGTCTGGATTCAATGTCGGCCTTGTTGACTGGCTGATGGATAAAGTCGGGTAACATTAGATTATCTTCCTTGTGGTGCTAAGTGCGGAAATTTTTGGCAAAGTTTGGCAATTAATTCTTGTCGTGCATCAACATAACTCATCTGGGATTTATCATTCGCGATAATGTTACATTGGAATTTATCAATAGCTTTATGTCCAACGCGATCAAGAATGCTATTAGCAGCTTGAACTCGCGCAAGTCCTGTGCCATTTTCAACAATGTCAGTAAGTGCGTTAATCGCAGACTCGGCTGCGATGAGAAGCCTGTTTCGTTGCATGTTATGTAGGGTAGCTAGCTCAGAATCTATTATTCGTTTGATTTCAGGTTTCTTCAGGTTTTCTTGCCCAATGGAGTAGGCGGTTTTTTGACTGTAGCCGGATCGAATAGCTGCCTGTGTGGCATTCAGATCCTGCAAATACTCATCGATAAAGCGCCTTTGTTTATTAGTCAGTTTATTCATAACTCCTCCCAAGTAATCCTTAAGTTGCAAGGTTGCACTTAAAGTTGCGAAAACGGTTGCAGATATATTCTCTAGTTGCATAGTTGCGGCTTAATAGGCAATGCAACTGTGCAACTCTCAATCTTTTGTTTTGCAATCAACCCTTCTTCTTTGCCACGCCTCGCATAACGGCTGACACCGGACTTATGAATATTCAGCTCAATAGCTATTTCGGCCTGTGACATGCCTTCATTTGAAAGTGACACAACTTTTATATAGGTACTATCATCCAAAGATTGCGCCACCCAAGCTTGGCGACCGCTCTCATCAATTAACCTCGCCTCGAATGGCTGAGCATCTTCACCAAAAAATCCGCGCGCTTTCTCAAATCTAACAATAAATCTTGCGCCTTCAGATGAATCATAATCTTTAGGGCGTTCCAACATAATTACCGTATCTAAGACATCTTCTTTTTTTGATGCTCCTCTTTGAGTCCCACCCTTGCCAGAATGATGAATCAGAAGGACGCTTTTTCTCTTAGCTCGCAAGCTTAGAACCCATGATTGCATACGGTTCCAATCATCTGATTCATTTTCTCTGATACTTCTTGCAAGACATGAAAGATTGTCAATAATAATTAGATCGATTTCATCAGTGATGCGTTCGTTAATAAGTGCCTGACCATCTTCAGTTGATAAGTCTGGCATGCAGCCATTTTGCAAATCTGGGGTAATTATTTTGATGTTATCAGGGATAGTGTCACCTCCATTCATTGCTACGATACCAAGCAAACGTTCTTGCAAAACAGAAGCTGGCATTTCTCCATCTATGTAAAGAACACCTCGCTTTTTTGTTGATTGCCAACCTAAAAAGGTCCCACCTGTAGCAACTGCATACGCAATTGCCAATGCTAAATGCGTTTTACCAATACCGCGAAATGCATGCACCATACATAACCCTGAGGTTGGCAACCAAGGATGCAAAATCAATTCTCGTGGTGGAAACTGCATTGCAACAAAATCCGACATATTAACTGCTCGAAGCATAAACACCTCTCCTATACCGATATGCTGTTGTAGTTTTATTGGCTTTCATTTTCCTCGCACCTCTTGTATTGACTGGTACTGGCAACTAGCTCATGCCCTTCAATATAGGAAATGACGTCGGATTTTCGGTATAGAACACGTCCAGATATCTTACGATATAGAATCCCCTTCCCTTGCCACCTGTCATTTTGCAGGGTTGAAACCTGCACACCCATCACTGGCGCGATATAGCTTTCCCCGAATAAGGCTTGTGGATCTGCCGCCCAAAATTCGCTGATTTTTTCGAAGTCAGTTTTTTTCGGTTTAATCTGTTTCACTATTAGCTCCCTTGAAATTGTTTGATCCATTTCAGGATAACGGGGGTTTAATATGAAAACATGGGGACAATAATTACATTAATTGTTTTGTATTACTGTCCCACATAACTCAGAAGGGACTATGGATTTATGAGAATTTAAAGGCCAAGAATTCTTTTATACATTATTTTTTGATTAACTGATGTGTTCTCAATCGCTTTCTTTATGTTTTTACATATCCTACCCTCACTACCAACACCCAACCCTAAAAGAGAGTCGATATCCTGAATGAAACGAAGAATCTCGCCATCGTACGAATTTGCTTCCCAGTTTGAATGAGTGCATTTAGGAGTTCTTTGCGTAATTTCGATATACACCAGGACAAGCATATTTATTACATCTTGATGCTTCAGTTTTGTGTCAGGACGTCCTGGGCTAGATGTGGCTTTAAGTTCTGGCAGCAAGGACTTTAATACTTCCCTTCCATCAATACAGTTGTGTAACAGTTTTTCAATGCCGCCATGAGAGCATGTGAGCATGCTAAGGCATTCTTCTGCTTTACTTAAATACTCTAAAGCCATAACAATTTCTTTTGCGTCTTGGTTTTTTCTTTTATTGCCTTGGTCGCCATATTTACGCACATTGTAAATGCGCTTTAAATTAATTAATATTCCAGTGAATCTATTTACATCATCGATAGTGTATATTTCCGTTATTTTTTTGATGTCTGCTTGCCAATCCGATTTAACAAAAATATCTTCTGGTGATGCAGGATTGCATAACTGAATTATTTTATCCGTTTTTTCATAGAGCATTATATGATTCCATTTTAATTTAACAAACAAATTTAAGTTATCTCTTGAAATAGCCTAATTTTAAAATCGTTTTGATATGCGTCGGTTATTCGTGTTGCCGCAGACCGTGACGCTCTAAAGTCAAACTTTTTTGTTAAATATCCAAACTGTTCTGCCAAACCCCTCATGCGGCCGTCATAGTCCATATACAATAACTCTTTCCCTTTAAACATTTCATTGTAACCTTCAGGCCGCGAAGGAAACCCCAACACATCTAAATTATCTCTATCGAATCCAAAACCAATAATAATTATTTTTCTCGCTTGTTCAATTAACGATTTATAAAATCCATCTTTATGTGCTAACAACCTATCTTTTATCAACTTGATTAACTCACTTGAACTAATAGCCTGAAACAATCTAATAGCATTAGTTTTTGCGTCTACGTTAGATGGCTTTAATTGATGAAAGCCATAAACTTCCTGAGATGATTCGTTATACAATTTCCCATAAACATGGTGAATTTTATTTAAAACCAGATCATCAATATAATTTTTAGCAATACCGTCATCTTTGAACATTTCAACATTAGACAATTTTTTATACAAAATGTAATCCAGGCTCATGTCATAATTAAATGTAATAATATTTAGATTATTATTAACTATGTCGTCAGGCTTTACACAGCCAGACATTATGTCCGCCAAAAGGTAGCTGTACCAGTTATCATCTTCAACAATATACGACTGCGATGCCTTCCAGGATTCAGGTTTTCTCTTGTAACCGATTCCAAATGCTGACGGGTCTTCGCACTTTAATAATGCGTAAATAATCATTGCTTTCCCAGCAAGCGCGTGCGACTGATGATTATTTAAAAAAACATCTATTGAAACTGGATCAAACTGCTTTAATGCATTTTTTAATGTTGCAAACTCTTTAATTTGACTCAACTTTACAGAAGCCAGAACTGATGACGTAGGGAATACACCCGTTTGCCGCATGTTTGCTAAAACATGATTAGAATTAATGCGAAGAAATTGATTGTTACCATCAGGAATATTTTTTATATCGATATTTTTTAATTGCTCAGAGACATAATGCAATGAAAACTGCATTTTATTTAATAAGTCTGTATTAGACGAAACCATTGCCTCCTGCTCTCTCGTCAGCGGCACATAAATTTGCTCAGATGTGATAGCTTGAATTATCGAGTGAATTAAATCTTTACCGAGTGGATAGCCATAATACCAGCTTGCGCCCGCACCCAGAATAAACAAAGTTTCTTCATTAAACATGCTTTATCTCCTTGCCAGAAGCTTTACTCTGAAAATGGCTGTTTACTGATACAACTTCAGCAGATTCAGTAATTTTCATAGACTTCAAAAGATAGCTTGTAATTTGCTGCATCGGTTTACGAAGGCGCTCAACATCAATCACCAAGTAACCCGCCGTTACGTCATTACTATTTTTATGATTCAGCAATCGTTTCAATGAGTATGACGATATATCCAAACTCTCGGCAGTTGTAATAAATGTACGCCGCAAATCGTGCAGAGTGAACTCCACACCTGATATCTCAATTACCTTTAGCATTGTTTTTCGAGGCTCCACAATATGACCCGTACCAATCGATGCAGGAAATACATATTCACTCTGTGCGGCCTGACTTCTACGCTCAAAAAGTTCTACAAGAAAATCCGACATGGGTAATATATGCGTGCTTCTATTTTTTGTATCCGGCAATGTAAGAATCTTTCCTTTCAAATCCACATTTTCCCAACGCAATGATGCAGCCTCCGTTCTGCGTAATCCTGTAAGCAATATCAGCATGAAATAATCCTGCCACAAAGCTGCATGATCAAATTGGTATCGCTCAGAAAGAGCTGCAACACCTCTATACCAGTCTGCTAATTGGTGTTGCTTGACGATAGTTTGTTTACGTTCAATTCGATACCAACTACGTGCATGCGATAAAAATTTTACTGGATTGATATTGATAACATTCTTACCATCTTCCGTCTGGTATTGGTAAATGGCGTAATTAAAGATTGCTCGCAACAAGCGCATACACAGATTCGCTCTTGCTTTACTGTTACTGTCGCCAAACTTGGCGTGTCGGTTCGCAATCATATCCCTGCTAATGTTAGCAATCGGTTTATTCAGCCAATCAGGCATCACTTGTTTTAAAACACGCTTATAGTCGTCAATTGTTGTTTGCTTAAGTGATTTTCTTGCATGCAAATAATCATCAAATGCTTGTTGCAGTGTAATGGCCTTTATTTTTTGCATTTTCTTTTCTGCGATTGGATTTTCACCTTTCGCGATACGCCCAAGCAGGCTCATTGCTTCTTTACGCGCCTGTTCGGCGGTTAGCTTGCCATATTTACCTATAGTAATCCGCCGCACTTTTTTGTTGATCAGCGTCTCAACAACAAAGCTCTTAACACCAGAAGCAGTGACCCGAAGGGCAAATCCCTTCAATTGATCATCCCTGTAAAATTCTTGATCTTTTCCTTGTGGTGGCTTGGCTTGCTCAACTGCTGACTTATTAATCCTGATTATATTGCTCATCACCAATACTGTATTTTCATGTAGAAGCCATGTAGAAAGACTGCCTCGAACTCATTAGAAGAAACCAGGACGGATTCTATAAGTTAATCCACTGTATTTAAAGAGGTTTACAAAGATTTAAAACAAAGTAGAATTCTTTCGAACAAGGCTTTCTAGAACTCATAATCCTTTGGTCCTAGGTTCAAGTCCTAGTGGGCCCAGCTAAAATAATAGCCTTTAATCGCCCCCCTCCAATTGAGCACATATGCACATGAAATGGACAACTGCAGAAGAACTTGTAAAATGGATAGAAGGATTTCAGCATCTCCATAGTGGCAAGTATATTTGCCCTAATTTTTTTAAGCCTTATCACCTTATTACGCTGGGTTTAGCCCTCAAAAAAGCAGGTTGCACAGACCTAAAAGTTCCCAGCACACTTGCACCTTATGCAACAAGAATGCATTTATGGGAAGCAATAGGAATAACACCACCTAAAACAATTAGTAAATTTCCACCAGATGGAAGATTTTTACCCATACATGCTTTTAGAAAAAATAACGACATATTAACGCCTGATATAAATAACGAAGTAAATCAACTAGTCAGCCAATTAATCGGTGTTATCAGAAAAAATACATCCAGTGAATATCAAGCCTCACTAAGTGTTTGCTTACTTGAAATAGTAAATAATTTCTATGATCATGCCCATCCACATAACTCACTCCCCTGCCTTATCTCAGGACAAAGCTGGCCAAGAGGAAATTTGATTCAAATAGCTATCGCCGACTCAGGAATTGGCATTCGAGAGTCATTAAGTGAAAATGCTGCCTTATTAGATGAATTAAAGAATGGCAATGCCTGTGAACTAGCCTCTAAGTATGGGGTAACAAGCAAACCCAATAAGAACCATTCGGGATATGGCCTAACGTTGGCTAAAGATCTAATGACACAGTCAAATGGGTCCTACATACTTATATCAGGTAATGAGCTTTTTTCTTGCGCCAACGGTGTGAATAACAGCACACAAATAGACTGCCTTTTGAATGGAACATTATTAGTGCTAGAATGGGCAATAGATAGCCAATTAAATACGACTTCTGTATATCAAAGCTGGCCATTACCAGAAGGATTCAATGAAAATGATTTCTTTTAAATTGAAATTGAGCGACGTTATCAAAGGCGAATCTTCAAGAAATACTGCTATTCAGATTCGTGAATATATAATTACCTTACTAGACAAATACGATGTAATTGAAATAGATCTTAGTGGCACAAATCTTACACCTTCTGTTGCAGACGAAGTTATAGGTGTCTTAGCTTATAAATTAAATGCAGAACTTTTTAAAAAGAAGATAAAAATTTTAAATTCATCTGAATCACAAATGGCTCTCATGAAACATGTAATTGCACGAAGACTGAAAAAAATACATGAATAAACTCAATAAATCCCTCCAGTTAAACAAACTGAGATTATTAAATTAACCAAATTGTGCCCCCTCGGCCATCCCTTATATAATTCCGCCAAAATATAATTTGTTGCCACTAAGTAGCAAAGCGCAAACACAGCATTTTTTAATGCACACTTAATTTTAGATAAGCGCAAATAAGCTAATAAATTATTAATTAAGGACAATATCAAGCTTGCAGCTAGCGTAGCCCGCATGAAATGCGGGGGATCTCACCTTTCTATCTTAATACCTAATCAATCCAAAACCAAATGAGTACCCATATGGTTCATTATCGAAGAATCCTATCAACCGGAGACTATTATTTTTTCACTGTTGTTTTGAAAGATAGAAAACAAAAATTCTTAACAGAAAATATCAATTTATTGCGAGACACTATCAAAAAATCCCGCGCTAAATATAATTTCATTATTTGTGCCATAGTTATATTACCGGAACACATTCACACAATATGGAAAATGGCAGACATGCATTGCAATTACTCTTCTGCATGGAGAGAAATTAAATCATTATTCACTCAGGCTTTAATTGCCAATGGTATTAAATTGCAAAAAAATAATCGTGGAAGATATAATTTATGGCAAAGCAGGTTCTGGGAACATCGAATCCGAGATGAACAAGATTTAGAAAGGCATATTAATTACATTCACTATAATCCAGTTAAGCATGGTATCGTGATAAATGTAAAAGATTGGCCTTTTTCTTCATTTCATCGCTATGTGGAAAAAGGGATTTTACCTTTAAACTGGAGTTCCAATTCAGATGATGGTAAAAATTTGTTTGGGGAATAAGAGAAGGTGTAGCCCGCATGCAATGCGGGTGCAGTATTTAATTTAAAGATAAACCCGCATTGCATGCGGGCTACGCGCTAGGTCGATTAAATCCCTATGAACCTGTCACTCTCGTTACCAAAAGTTGGTCGATTTTGTAATTATCGATGTCAACGACTTCAAATTTGTAGCCACCATGAATGACAAAATCAGTGCGCTTTGGTATCTTGCGCAAGATATACATCATGAAGCCAGCGATGGTTTCATATGATTCGGTATCTGGAAATTCTTCGATGTTTAGTACACGCATAACATCTATTAAGGGCGTCGAGCCGTCTATGAGCCAAGAGTTAGCATCACGTTGAATGATTTGATCTTCTGTGTAACTTACCAGTTCTCCCATAACGATGCTCATGACATCTTTAAGGGTGATCACTCCCATTACTAGCGCGTATTCATTCAACACCACTGCAAAGTCAATTCCAGCAGATTTAAATTGTGCTAGCACTTCGTAAAGTGTCAAAGTGTCAGGGATCATTAGTGCTTTTTTAACAAACTCTTCTTTCTGTACTTCGACTTTTTCTCCATTTAAAAGTTGTATTAAAATATCTCGACTATCGACATAACCAACAACGCTATCCAGAACTTTATCGACGACTAAAAATTTAACATGAGGGTGCTCAATAACTTTTATTTTGATATTTTCTTGAGTCTCTTTCGTTGTAAAATAAACTAAACTTTCTCGCGCTGTCATGGCTGAACCAACTGTTCGTGATTCTAGATCAAACACATTACCAAGTAACTCATGCTCGTGGCGTTGTAACACACCAGATTGCGCCCCTTCGTCCACCATCGCCATGATATCTTCTGAGGTGATTTCATCATTGCGTTTCATAGATACATGGAATAGTTTAAAAATCATGTTGCATAACCCATTAAACAACCAAACGAAGGGTTTAAGTGCAACAATCAAAAATAACATCGGGTTAACAATCAGCAAGGCTACCTCTTCCGGCGCCCTCATTGCCAAGCGCTTAGGGATAAGATCTGCAAAGATAATATATAAAGAAGAAACAAAAAAGACGGACAGACCGAAGCTGAGTGGCTCTATCCATGCGCCTTCGAGGAACATGGATAAAAAATTCTTTATATGAGGTGTAAATGCATATTCACCGACAATACCGCCCAGAATAGTGACAGCATTAAATCCAATTTGGATGACTGTAAAGAAGCTCCCTGGGTGCGCTTGAAGATCCAAGACTTTTTGTGCATTAGCGTTGCCATCATTAGCTCGTGGTTGTAAGCGTATTTTTCTCGATGCTGCCAAAGCAATTTCAGACAATGCAAAGAAGAAGCTTACTGATATTAGTAGAATGATGATAATTATATTGCTAAGAGTGTCCATTTTATTTCCCGTATTAATTCGGTCCTAGTTTAACATATCGTCATCAATGCTAACTATACCATCCTTGCAACTAACCTTAAGACCCGCACCAATTAATACAGCTTCTTTAGCGTATTTGGTAGCCACAATAAATTACAAGTATAAACAATAAGATATGGAAAATTACCCCGCACCAATGCATGATATTATGGCTAAAAACAATGCGGCAAATAATGCATATATAGCATTCTTCCGAGTTCTAGCCTTATTATTCTATCAGTGATTTGATATGAACTGAGCCTTAATTAGCAAGGGTAGCCTGGATGAAGCGTAGCGGAATCCGGGTTATTGATAACCCCCCTCTTAAAATTCCTATCTGCGCAATTTAAAAGCTCCCGGATTTCGCTACGCTTCATCCAGGCTACGATTTGCTGATAATACCTTCAACCGCGGTGGGTCACGATTAGTTTTCGTATCATAAAATATTGACCGACCTGCTTCTTTGCAATCAAATCCTGGCGGCTTTCATCGCAATAGACCTAAAAATCCATATATAATCCTAGAATTAGCCCTGATAACTGGATATTGGCAGGGGTCATAAAGAATCATCAACTAGGATGGTAAAATTAAAATGGCTAAGCCACTTTACACAAAGTGCTGAAAGCCATATTCAGATAAGCTGCCAGAATAACCTAAAAGGTGCATCCCTAAACTTTCCTTAATTTCTCCAATACAGCAGCAACTAATTTGCTCTTCCTTTAACCTGGCAACGAGCTTGCTTTCCTCTTGAGGCGGCACTGTAAAACAAAGCTCATAATCATCTCCCGCAGTCAGCGCTAACTTCATTGTTTCATTTTGAGTACAATGCTCCTTCAGCACGCGTGAAAGAGGAATTTGCTCTGTCCAAATCTCAGCACCCACACAACTCGCTTCTAATATATGACCCAGATCAGCGAGTAACCCATCCGAAATATCAATAGCGCTACTGGCTAATCCACGTAGCAACATTCCTAATTTTATTTGGGGTATTGGTCTATGTAACCGTTGTAATACATATTGGTGAGCCTCCTCTGGCAAAACAAATGTTCCTAACGCAGCTTTCAAACCCAAGCCTGCATCACCTAAAGTACCACTCACATAAATTTTATCGCCAGCTTTAGCTCCTTGCCGACAAAGTGCTTGCTGTGGCGGCACAAAACCGTGCGCTTGAATCGTAATCGTTAGCGAGCCTCGAGTAGTATCGCCTCCTATTAATTGCATATTAAATTGATTCGCTAAGAAAAATAATCCTTCTGTAAAACCATTTATCCAATTGATATCAATGCTTGGCATAGTAAGGGCTAAAGTTAACCAAGCAGGTTCTGCACCCATTGCGGCTAAGTCACTTAAATTAACAGCCAATGATTTAAAGCCGATATCATAAGCATTTATTTTTGGCAGAAAATGAACTCCTTCTACGAGGGAGTCCATTGAAAAAACCAATAATTGTTCTTTAGGAGCTTTCAGCAACGCGCCATCATCACCAATACCCATCACCACATCAGAACGAGCTATCGTTTTCTGTTTAAAATAATTCTCGATTAAAGAGAACTCGCCCATCTTTGAATTTTTATTCATAGCACGTCACCTACCTTCAACATGGGAGCCACTTTTCTTGGGTGTAAGCACTTTCCCAAAAGTGCCATTCTAATTGAGTTGATCGTACAAATGCTGAAATCATTTTTCTTTTTATATCATCCGATGCAATATCACTTAATGCATTAGTCACATCAATCGCCAATTTGACAGAGGAATCAAATTGTTCTCCCGAATATAAATCAATCCAGTTCTCATATGGATTATTGGCACTTTTTGCCTTAGATATTTTTTTACCTACTTCTCGGTACACCCAAAAGCAAGGAAGTAAGCTTGCCACGGCTTCCTCTACTGAAGCCGTGCTGGCCATTCGAAGAAGATAATTAGTATACATGAAACACACTGGGCTTTGCTCCATGCTTAACGTTACAGGCGATTGGTATTTTTTCAGGTAGTTCAAATGAAGATCTTGTTCTGCTCTGATCGCACCTAAAGCAAACTGCATAAATTGATGAGCTTGTTCATTACAAGTTAAGCGCGCAGCAGTTAAAGCAAGCGCCCTGGAATAATCTGCTAAATATAAAGCGTCTTGTTGCAAATAATGAATAAATTTTTCTTTCGCCAAAATTCCTTTAGAGAGCTCTTGATTGAATGGCTGATCAAAAATTTTAGTCATAATCATGTTAGCGGAGTTACACATTTTTTCAAAAATCACATTAATTCTCCAGAAAATAAAAATGATCTACAGGGCCACATCCGTGGCCTATTTGCAATGTTGCGCCAGACTCAATTGCTTTCGTTAGGTATTTTTTCGCATAATCAATTGCATCTTTTAATAAGAAGCCTTTAGCAAGATAAGAAGTAATGGCGGAAGATAAACTACAACCTGTCCCATGTGTATTTTGAGAATAAATCCTTTGTGCATGGAACCAATGCCATCGTTTATTTTGGTAAAGGTAAAGAACATCTGATGATTGCTGACCACTCAAATGCCCGCCTTTAATAAGCACATTTACTTTAAACTGTATCCCCATTTTTATGGCGGCTGATTCTTGCTCTGATGAGGTATCAATTTTTCTATGATACAATAATTCAGCTTCAATTAAATTAGGAGTGATAAGCGTTACATACGGAAAAATCATTTCTTTCAAAATAGGAATAGTGCGTGGATCAATAAGATTACAACCATTTTTAGACGTCATGACAGGGTCTAAAACAACACAACTAGGTTTGAATTTCTGTAACGCAGATGACACTACAGAAATAATTTTTTCATTATGCAACATTCCAATTTTCACAGCTTTAATATTTAAATCGGTAAAAACACTTTCTAATTGCTGTTTCACAAACTCCGGTGGAATTTCATGTATTGCCTGCACACCTAATGTATTTTGTGCTGTTAGTGCTGTAATAACTGAAGCTGCATAACAGCCTGTTGCAGAAATGGTTTTTATATCAGCCTGTATACCTGCTCCACCAGATGAATCAGAACCCGCAATTGTTAACACACACGGCTTATCTTCTTTCATAAGAAAGCTCTTTCGGTATTAAATTTAATTCATCAAGAAATTTAATTTTGAATGAGGCTGGCCCTTGTGCCGACTTTGAGGCTTTTTCTCCACAACTTCCGTAAAAAGCAGTAGCTAGTACGCTGGCATCAAATCTATTTTTTTCCACGGCATGAAAAGCACCTACAATCGCAGAAAGTAAACATCCTGTTCCAGTAATCTGCGGCATAAGAGGAGAGCCAAAGTTAAGTTGACGGATATTATTAACATCCACAATGATGTCAGTCTTTCCGCTAACAATGACAGTCGCATCATAGTGAGTAGAAAGTCTTTGCGCGCTTTCAAGAGCAAGATCACTTTGCGCAGTACTATCCACCCCTTTTGTTTTCATTGATACGCCGGATAAAGACATAATTTCGCTAGCATTGCCCCTAATGATTGCAATGCCATAACTATTTATGATATTAAGACTCGCATTAGTACGATAATGGCTAGCCCCTGCTCCAACTGGATCTAAAATAATAGGCTTTTTTAATTGATTTGCTACGCCGCAAACATACTCACAAAGTGCAATAAATTTCTCATCTAACGTCCCAAGATTAATCACTACAGAATTAGCTAACTGTAATAAGTCATCCATTTCTTGTTGCGCTTTACTCATCACCGGCGATGCACCTAGACTTAATAACCCATTAGCAATAAAATCCATCGTGACATCATTAGTAATGTTTAGTATTAATGGTTTTTCTTCTTTTATTTTAGCGACGACATTTCTTATCTTCCCAAACATGGGGTTCTCTTTTTTTCAATAGAGTGGTCAATTTCAGCTATCAAATCCGCGGCAGATTTTCTAGGGTCATGATTATGAATAGCACCTATTACCGCAGCACCACATGCGCCATTATCAATAATCATTCCAATATTATCTAAATTAATTCCACCAATTGCCATGACTGGATATTTAGATAATTGAGTAATTTGTCGCAGCCCATCTATCCCCCAAATAGTTTTACAATCAGGCTTGGTTTTGCTTGGAAATACAGCACTTGCAGCAATATAATCTATGCAAGTTAACTGATTAGCTATTTCTAATTCTTTAAGTGTCTCGACTGACCATCCAATTATTTTTGACGGGCCCAATATTTTCCGCGCTTCATATGGCGAAAGATCAGATTGCCCGATATGAACACCATCCGCATCAATGTCTTTAGCAATTTCTACATGATCATTGATAATGAGTGGTATTTTAAAAGGACGTAAAGTGGTTTTTAATTGCAGAGCTAGTTGTTGAAATTCAAATAAATTCTTAGTTTTTTCACGCAACTGAACAGAAGTGATTCCACCTTGTATGGCTTTTAAGATGAAAGGCTTATATAAGCTGAAAGGTTGATTTTGTAAGTTTGTTACTAAACAGAGTCTTAAAGCACGAGCATTCATTACTTCCCTCCTAAAAATTTAATGAGGGACGAGCAACAAATAAGTCAACATGAAAATGTTGGCCAATCAGGCTCACTCTCCCTCCGCAGGCATTACCCAGAGCAGGTTATAAGGGTGTTTCTCAGCTTTGACTTAACTCAAAGCACCCCTGGTGAATCATTGGCTGGCAGTTTAGCCAGCAGTTTTCTCACTGTCAACCAAAAGAAAATAGCCTGCGGACTGACGCAGCCGATTAAAGTAAGCGTAGTCTGGATGAAGTGCAGCGGAATCAGCGGGGTTCGGAGCCAAATTTTAATCTGAACCCCGCTACACGACGGGTAATTAAATCAAAAGTGAGTAAATATAAAATCCACCCATTTTGATTTACAGTCTTCACTTCTTAAATTTAATACAATCTTGGAAATCATCTATTTTTTTTATGTCGACTAAATAAGGATTATCAACTTCACGAACAACATATCGTCTCTCTTGTAAAAATGAACGCTTTCCGACCTCTAAATGAATAACTTTTCTTTCCATAAAGAGATCTTTAATGTCTTGACCTTTTTTTAAACTTTCAACAATTTCATCTAAAAATATGCTTTTATCAAATTCGAGTGCATGTCTGATTTGATTCACTCTCACATGTAAATGGGCAGTTGTTGTATCAATCGAATAATGCGTGTGAAAATATAGATCTACCTTATCTTCACTGGTCACACCATAGCATTCGCTTAAATGTTGCATCACGGTTTGTTTAAGCTGAATTAATGATTGTAAATCCTCTGCTTTAAAATCAAAAGGTCCCGATAAATATCGAATACCGGATTTTCTTACAATGTCACTCACTCTTTCTTGATCTTCACTACGTTCAGATAATGATGAGAAAGAATTAATTCGTCGCAATTTGAATAAGCCCTCTTTGCTACCATATTCACCATAACGTAGCGACTCATCTCGCTCTTCAACCGACTTTAAAATAGCGTCTTTTTGAGCATATTTACTTTTTGCTAATAAGCTAGGATGAATAAACCAAGCAATTAATCCAAAGCCTTCTTTTTGAGATTTAGCTAATATCGAGTTTTGCATCAACAATTCATGACTAACCTGTTGCGGGTTAGGCATTAATATATATTGCTTATCCTCTGTCCACGCAATTAATTCCGGCTTTAAAGCTAATATTTCACGGTGCTGAGAAGGTAATATATCTAAAAAATGATGCATAAAAATAGGAAGCCCGTGAATATTATCATCTCCTTTTAGCAACGCTTGTATAGAGTCACTTTCTAGATCGGCCTCAACTACTGTTGGAACATTATATTTTTGCAATTTGGAAATTAAAAAAGTGGTTGTCAATATTATAGGTGTATCACTTAGTGAAAGATGAAGCTGATTCAAGAATTGCTTTTTTACGGTGTTAATACGCTCTTCTTTTTCTGAAAGATCATCTCTCGTAGACAGTGACATTTTAACCCCTGATGAAAAATGGACTTTAATAACCTGATTAATCATACAAAAATATAAACAAGGAAACCACCAATGGACCAATCCCTGCACACATCACTACTCAAAATCAACTTAATGAATATGAAGCCAATACATGTTCTTTTGCCCTAACATGCTCTCATTAAATTAATTAACTGTTAGTTTTCCTTTATACATTCCCATCTGACATGAAAATTCGTATTCTCCAGCTTTTTTTATATTTAGAGAAAGATCAACTGGTTCATGCAGGGGCAGTTGTTTGCTTATATTTAGTGACGGAAATATAACTGTTTCTGCGCATGGACTGGCGTCATCTCGAAGAAATCGCAATATAATAGGATGATTTATTTTTGCTTCGATATTCGATGGTTGGTAAACGCCATCTTTCACTTTAATTTCGATAAGATTATCTACTTTGATAGTGGCAATATGTGATTTATTAATCCAAAACCACCAAATAATTAGGCAGACTAGAACGATACCTACTATATTTACTAGTAATGTAATCATGATTTTTCTTCCATTGGTTTAAAGAAGCGTAATCGATTAGCATTGGTAACAACTGTGACTGATGATAAAGCCATCGCCGCGCCTGCAATCATTGGGTTTAATAGTAGTCCCGTGAAAGGAAATAAAATACCAGCCGCAATAGGAATGCCCATGATGTTATAGATAAATGCGCCAAATAAATTTTGTTTCATATTTCGAATGGTTTGTTGTGAAATAATAATTGCATTAGCAACACCCTGTAACGATCCACGCATTAAAGTAATCCCCGCGCTTTCGATAGCAATATCTGTACCTGTTCCAATCGCGAAACCTATTTCCGCTTGAGCTAATGCTGGCGCATCATTGATACCATCACCTACCATGCCGACCACTTCACCTTTAGTTTGTAATTCTATAATTTTACCTGCTTTGTCTGTAGGTAAAACTTCAGCCATAACATCGTTGATGCCAACTTGTGATGCAATGGCACGTGCCGTAATTTGATGATCGCCCGTTATCATTATTACCTTTAATCCCATTGCTTGCAGGCGCTGGATGGCACTTTTGGAATCGGGTTTAATGGGGTCTGCAATAGTGAGAATACCGATAACGTCTTGCCCTATTGCTACAAATATAGGTGTTTGTCCAGATGCGGCAAATTGATCTGCTTGTTGTTTTAAGTCGCCCAGCTCGATGTGTTGCTGTTCCATCAAACTGCGATTACCTAACCAAGTTTGTTGACCATCAAGTACACCGCTGACACCCTGACCAGTAATAGCTTGAAAATTGGTAGCATTTAATAAAGCAAGCCCATCTTTCTTTGCCGCAATCACAATAGCTTCTGCCAGTGGATGTTCTGAGCCTACCTCTAGACTAGCTGCAAGCATCAAAATTTTGTTTTTATCGTGGTCATGTACTGGATAAACGCCAGTAACTTGCGGTTGTCCTTGAGTAATCGTTCCTGTCTTATCTAATACAATAGTCGTCAGTTGTCCCGCTTGCTGTAAAGCATCGGCATGGCGAATCAAAATTCCATACTCTGCTGCTTTACCAATTCCAACGGTCACTGAAATGGGGACGGCTAATCCTAATGCGCATGGACATGCGATTACTAATACAGCCATGGATGTAACTAGCATGTACGCAATCTTAGGCTCAATACCTACATTGAACCAAATAAGTGCGGTTATTATAGCGGTAATTAAAACTGCCGGTACGAAATAAGAAGATACTTGATCGGCTAGGCGTGCTAATGCAGGCTTTGAATTTTGCGCTTGCTGTACCATTTGGATAATTTGAGCAAGCACCGTTTCTTTGCCAATATGACTTGCTTTAAATATAAAGCTTCCACTTTTGTTGAGGGTGCCTCCAATGACCTTATCTCCCATTTTCTTTTCACTTGGTAATGGTTCACCTGTTAACATGGATTCATCAACGTAAGATGATCCTTCAGTTAAAACGCCATCAATAGGGATTTGTTCTCCAGGCCGAACACGAATCAAATCGCCAATTTGTAATGTTTCAATGGGTGTATCTATCTCTTCATTGTCACGTATTAGACGAGCAGTTTTTGGTTGTAATTTCATGAGTCGTTGAATAGCTTGTGAGGTATGACGACGGGCGCGAAGTTCAAGAACAGCGCCAAGATTGACTAACGCTATGATGATAGCGGCTGCTTCAAAGTAAACATGCTGTGCCATGGGTGGCAGCAGAGATGTAAATGCAATAGCAATCATAGAGTAGAGCCATGCGATACCAGTGCCCATGGCAATAAGGGTATCCATATTGGCTGTATGTACCTGGAATGCTTTCCATCCACCAACAAAAAAATGGCCGCCAGCGTAAATTAAAACGGCCAGTGTCGCCAATCCGAAGGCAACGTTAGTCCAGTAGCCTAGCTCTGTTTGTAAGGAGGGGACAATATCAACTATGCCAAGGATAAACAAAGGAACACCCACAATGGCGGCGACTACTGTTTTAGTTATTAGACTAGAGTAATAACGCTGTTCAAGTGCTTCTTTCTGAGATTCATTCTGCTGTAATCCCTCTATGAGGGTGACGCCATAGCCAAGTTGCTCGATTGCCTGGATGAGCGTTTTAGCAGGCACAGTATCATTTGCAGATACGGAAACGGTGTGGTTAGCAAAATTCATTTTTGCATCTGTTACGCCAGATACTGCTTGTAATGCGCTCTCTATTTTCAGAACGCAGCTAGCACACCTGACGCCTGTAAGTACGAAAATAAAACTATTTGTCTTCATGTCGATTTCCTGAAAAAAATGAACTACCCATTATATTTCTTTTTATCCTCTCGAATTTCGTAAAGACAAAGCACTCACCTTAGCCTAAATTAATTTACTATAAATATATATACAAAAATTCTATAATCTATAGTTATTATAGCTACTGGTAGCATGTAAAATCAAAGACGTAGATCACATGTCTTTTCTTGCACCATATAAAGTGACGGCTGTGCCGTCATAGTCGGTTGCTAATAACCGGACTTCATATTAATTCTTCCATAGAGATGGGATCACCATCATCCTGATTAGGCCTCTGATCTCAAACATATTTTTGAGACTTGACTATTTTTTGTGGCAAATGAAAATTTAAAAATACGTGCTATACTTATTTTGTGGCAGTCGCTTTTTATTATTGATCTTAAGCAGCATTGCGTTAAGGTGCAGCTTAAGTGGCCTACCTTGTTAGGCAAATAATAAATGGGATTTATGCGAAAGCGTAAAACCGTTCATGTTCGTCAGAAATTGAGGAAGAAATTCTTGAATTTTATGCGAATATACAAACGGTCAATACCTAAATAGTGAATCTATTTTAAGTTGCCTGCCACCCAATTTTTTAACGGTAGCCAGATGCAATATGCGTTTAAATTTTAAGTTAACGCATATTGCATATTAGCTGCTTGTTTTTTTGAAATCATTTATTTACTAAACGATATCGTAATGCCTATTTTTGGACTACCTATGTCGTCATTTATCGTCGCCGCAGATAAGGCACCAGACCCCCATAAAGAAAATCCACTATGAATAAACGTTTTATTAATACTATTATTTATCATTATCTGCTTATTTTTTGGCAAAAATTTGATAGCAGAATTTATATGCCCTTGGTTGATCTCATTTAAAAGTCCAATTTTTATAATTTCCAGCAAACAAGATTCAAGCATTACATAAACATCTTTTCTTTCTGGATCCTGCGTTAAAACCTGTAAAAAATCAGCTAGTGCCTTTCCATAATCATCTAAATTTAAATATGAAGACCCACGTTGGTAAAAATAATCTAGAGCGGGATTAATTATTATTGCTTCAGAGAAATCTCCAATAGCTTTCCCAAATTGTTTTTTATTAATATAAGCGAGACCGCGCCAAGCTAGAGTAGCTTCATCATTACGGTTGAAACTCAAGGCGGAATTGAATAATGAAATTGCACGATCATCGTCTGACAAATAAAAATGCGCTTGTCCACACAATATATAAGCATTCACATGATATGGATCTGAATCTATTGCCTCCTCGAATAATTTTATTGCCTTTCTATATTCTCCGCCTTCTAAACAATCGGCACCCCGGCTAAAAGCAGGTGATACTTCTTGTGCTATTTCCCTACCAACTCCCATATTGATCCTTATATACTTAGTATTGATGACGATAAATAAACTTCGCAAGGATAATACAAAATAATAGATATTTGCAAAAAACTTTGATCTATCTAAAAATAACTTAATACATTAGAATCTATCAATCCGATGACAAGCAAGGAGCAGCTTGGTGAGATCATTTCTTTTATTGTTACCAGCAAGGTATCAACCCTTTGTTATCATTTTTACAACCATTATGCTTGCTCTCGCATCTGCATTTGCCGTTTATTTGCTTTTTGGGGGAATGGAATTAACCACGGAGACTGGGTTAACAACTGCTGTTTATGCTGTTTTAGGGACTATTTATGCAGTCGTTGTCGCTTTCTCTATTTCTGGTGTTTGGCAGAATTATTGCGCCTCAGAACTGGCCGTGACGCTAGAAGCCGCAGCGCTTATTGATTTAATACACACGGTCAAAGCCACTACGACAGAAAAAGCAGAGATTATTAACGGTATTGCCATCAATTATTTAAAAAAAGCAGTTGAGGTAGAATGGCCGCTTTTAGCATCAGGTAGTGATACATCGATGATGTCTTCTGCCTCACCTACCTTCCCACTTACAATGCATTTAATTCGTGAAGTGCAAACTATTCAACCCAGCAATGAGCGTGATAATGTTATTTTTTCGCACGCATTGACTTTATTAACAAGATGGCTAGATGCAAAACGCACACGGGTAATGATTTCTAAAGGGAATATTGCCCAATCGCATTGGCCTTTACTCATTGCTGGGGCATTTATTTTATTTGCTTTTCACGGGTTATTTATTTTTCAAAATCCTATTTTATCAATAGCGTTATTGATTTTTTTCTCTGGGATTATTGGGTTAGCCTTTTATCTTATTTTTACCTTGGACTGCCCTTTTGCAGGCTCGCCTGCTGTAGATGCAAGCCCATTTAACGCAGCACTCAACTATCTCTCAGATCCTAACTTTTCCTAGACTTTGAAGGGTACTATCTTTTAAATACGCAGCACAATCATGCAGGGAGCAACGAGTGCTAAATACGGTATTAATTTTTCTTGGAGCAGGCACTGGCGGCGTTTTTCGCTACTGGATATCTAGCCTCACCCATCGTTTTTTAGATCGGCAATTTCCCTATGGCACATTGCTTGTGAATGCAAGTGGCTGTTTTTTGATGGGAATCCTTTTTGTGCTCATACTTGACCGCTTAAATGGCTCAGGTTCACAACTACGCTCTTTGCTCCTCATTGGCTTTTTAGGGGGCTATACAACGTTTTCTACTTTCTCGATAGAAACGGTCAATCTCTTTGAGAATGGGGCAAACGTTGGTGCGGTATTAAATATTTTTCTTAGCATCACATTATGCATTGTGGCCACTTGGCTAGGCGTTATAGGAGGAAGGCAGTTATGAAAACGATGGATATTATTATTGTTAGGGTTTATGTTACTGAATCTTCAAATTTACTTAAGCCCATTGTTGATTATCTTAAAACAAAAGCTAACATTCGTGGCGTTAGTGTTTTTCGTGCTATTAGTGGCTTTGGTGTGACGGGTAATCATACGACATCACTACTCGACCTCTCACTCGACCTACCACTTGCTATTGAGTTTTTTGATAGCCAAGAAAAGATAGAGCCTGCATTGGCGTACTTAAGCAGCCTCGTGAAACAGGAACATATTGTTTATTGGGAAGCTAAAGCGAATGGTTAGTGGATGCAGAAAAATTGATCATTTATTTCACATACCTGGATCGCCAACAGACCAACTAATTGATTATTTTACACAATAAAATCTTAATAAAATTAGCCGTAAAATTAGTTAGAATGCATGCCAATCCAACATAGGCTAATGAGATCGCCATGCTATTACGATATGTATCTAAAAGCGCACTGAAAAAACGAATTGATCAGTTTAATCGGGATGAACATGAACAACATCTTCAAACATTACAAAATGCGCTGCAGGACGGTGAAATTAATCACCCTATCTATGAAGAAGAAAATTGCGAAATTTATCTAACCTATCTTTTTACGGAGGGAGAGATAAGTCGCGATGTTTTCTTACAAGGATATTTATATCTATTAGCAACAGAACAATGTAAAGAACTAGGACTATCTGTTTTGAAAGACAATAATGATGGCACGTATAAAAAAATTCTTGTTCGTTATGCTGAATCGCTGGTCAAACATTACCCCAACTTAAAGATACTAGATGTCATTGAAGCTTATTTTTCTTTTCAAGGAATGGATAGCTGGTTGATGGTCATTCCAATTGATTTGGATGCTATCCAGAGAGGTGCTATAGATGAAAAGCATAAGCTATTATTTACTCTTGATTCCCCGCCGGTCTACCCTTATTTTGGAGATGGATATCTTACTAATCGGGTAACAACACCCATTCGAATAATAGACACTTCTGAAACTGAATCCAAATTAATTATCCCATCGATACGATTTATCCAATGGTTAATTACTCAGTGCAACCCTAGAAGTCAAACTGAGATAGTCCCCATCTTTGGGAGCATATCGGAAGTGACAATATTTGAAGATTTCCACCAATACAGTCAACATCCTGCCAACTTAAACTCTTCTCTTGTTAAATTTAATTTAACCAAAGCACATGGCATTAATTCTGGAAAATTTTCTATCGCAGCTCATGATATTTATTATCACTATATGGCAATGGCACTAATACCCAGAAATATTCTTAATTTTTTAATGGCCGTTGTGATGAGAGAGCTACAAGAATTAGGAAATGAATTTCCTAATGACGATACACTGCTGGCATTTGTCACCAAACTAAATGATTTAGAATTTTCGTCTGATACGCTTAACACTAGCATATCAATAGGAACAGAAGACAATGTTGGCCGCATGTTGGGTGACTATTTTATAAAACAATTTAAATTTAGCCATGAAACCCTGCCACTCAATTACTTGCTTATTATAAGATTATGTCAACGCTTATTAATAAGCGAACAACCAGATTTTGGTATCAATAAAAAAAGATTTGCCGCGCAATTTCTATTAGCTTATATATTTAATAATACGATAAATGAGACCTTTTTAAATGAAGCCGAAATAGATATTAATGATTTATTATCTTCCCTTGCACAACTTAATGAGTCGTTAGATATCTTCGTTAAAGCCATCTCTGTACTGCATAGCTGCAATCTTTTAAATAAAGATACGTTCACGATGCTTTTAAGTAAGCCTGACAAAGCTAATACCTTAACTCGACCGGGTTTTGAAGGATACCTTAGCTCTCTATCTATTTTTCATCAAATGAACTCTGGCAATCTGGATGTCGCTAAAATAAGCCCTTCAAGCTCATTTTAATTAGCGAGATTATCACCTAAATGAGCAGACAAAGCCTACAATGCCGCACTATGACCGTGAGTTAATCTATAACCAATTGATTTAAATAGCTTAAATAATCTTAATACTATCCTAATAATTGACTGCCATATCTTGCTAGAATAGCGCCATAAAACATATAAAACGAGACTACTATTATGCGCTCAGGTCATGATATTGAAGCTATTACAATTCCATTTCTTCCGAGACAAGTGCGATCAAAAAAATTGCATGATGGGCTCGTATTAGACAAATCCACCATTGAGAAACTGAAGGCGAGTAAAAGTATTACTGACTACAGAAAAAAATACCCAAGCGGTCATAAAAAATCTCGGAAGAGGCATAAAGTTCCGCTTTCGATCATTGTAGCGCCGGAATATCTTTATGCTATTTTTTGCCAGCTAGGCGCCGGCAATGAAGGCAAAGTAAAATGGATTCAAAATCTTGATACAGGTGCATGGGCTGCATTAAAAGTATTAGTCGATGGCGAGGCAAATATAGAATTTAATGTTTTAAATTCATTGGATCGGTTGGTAAAGGCTGGAGATAATGAATCTGTACACTTTGTACAACCCTCTCTTTCCGGCGATGAGGATCGTGAATATTTTATCATGAAGGCAAATCCTGGCATTTCTCTTTATGAATATATTATTAACCATAAAAATCATCCGATTTTTATCTTGAATGTTGCCTTGAATATTTTGCATGCAGGCAATCGACTTCAAAAAATGGACGCTTTTCATGGCGACCTTAAGCCAGAAAATATTATGATTAATCCTGCAACTGGTGAAATAGAATTAATCGATTTTGGTTTTTTTCGAAAAGTAGGTAAAAATGGACTATTGGCAAAAGACACGCTCGATGCTGGGACGCCAAAATACATGGCACCAGAATTATGGATGCATGTTCTGAAATCTGGTGATGACACTAAAGCATTTGATCATATTCTAGATATTATGAAAGCCAAAGGAATACTTCCTGCGAACATTTTTGAAGCCCCTGAGCTCATCCTCTCAGCAGAAAAAATATCTATGTATTCAATTGGTATTATGCTAAATGAACTATTTCTTTTAACCAAGATGGATGATAAATACTTCATTTCTTATAAAAAATCTCTTCATTATAGTGCTAATCCTATTTTTTCTACTGAACAATTAAATATGTTTTTTGGATTTTTGAAAAAAATGCAAGCTAAAGATCCTGAAAAGAGACCTACCTATGAACAAGCAATCGATTTTTTCAATGCGGTTTTAGAAAAATCAATTAAGACTGCGCCCCCGTTCAACGTTAGTTTATTGGATTTATACTCAAGCATAGATTATAAAGATTCTCTTATTTATTTATGCATTAGCAAAAATGAACTAGAGCAAGTGAGGGATGTTAGTTTTTCGATGACTGATAAGAAAAATGCATTAGTTAGCCAAGGATATACTGTTGCAGATACTGCCTTTGTTTATACATCCAAAGAAGAATTAGCAAAACACATCCAAATGCACTATCAACAGAATCGGTTTGGTGTCACTCGATATTACGACGGTGCAAATGGTGAGCCTATATTATTAGAGCCCCAGGCAAGCCCAAGCAACGCCGGTTTATTTTCACCATTAGCTGAATCGATAGCCAAGCTGTCCATTCCTGAAGTTCCTAGCTTAACGAATTAATGAAAATGTTCCTCCAAGATGCCATTGGCTGGATTGCCGGTGGCAACATCTTTTAGCTTTAAATCATACTCGTCACTTTCATTATCCATACCAATGCCGGTGAAGGTAACACCATCTTTATTATGCACGGTGACTTGCCAGACACCATTGCCTTGATCGACTGCTATCCCATTGAATTCCACACCATACGCATCATGCAAAATGACCGTGTAATGGCCTTGCCCAATCGATTCAGCGCTGCCATTTAACTCATACGCAAATAGGGCGCCTGAAAAAAACAAGCTTACTATCAACAAGATCGCTCGCATGTTAACTCCTGATACGTTTTTTGGAGGCTCTTATCTATATTCTACCTTAATATATTTATTTTTATTGGCATTCCGCTAAAGTAATATAGCGTATGAAAAAATTATTACGTGAGTTTTATAACCGCGAAACAACACAGGTTGCCAAAGAGCTGCTAGGCAAATTCTTGGTTCACACATCAGATGGCATCCAACGTATTGGAAAAATTGTTGAAACGGAGGCTTACCTAGGTGTGCATGATCTTGCTGCGCATTCATCTAAAGGCAAAACGCCTCGTACTCAAGTGATGTTTGGTCCACCGGGGTATGCTTATGTTTATTTAATTTATGGTATGCATCATTGTATGAACATTGTGACGCAGGAAGAAGGGCGTGCTTCTGCGGTTTTAATTCGTGCGTTAGAGCCGGTTCAGAATGTTGAGTTGCGAAGTAGTGGGCCTGGGTTATTGTGTAAAGCGATGCATATTACGAAAGCGCTTAGTGGGCATGACATGTTGAGTGATGATTTTTATGTGGCGGATGATGGGCAGGATGCACAGATTGAGATAGTTAGTCGGCCAAGGATAGGGGTAGATTATGCGGGGGAGTGGGCGAAGGAGTTGTTGAGGTTTTATATTAAGGGGAATGGATTTGTTTCTAAGGTTTGAAGGTTGTGTAGCCTGGATGAAGCGAAGCGGAATCCGGGTTTGTTGGCAAAATAAACAAACCCTAAACAAACCCGGATTCCGCTTCGCTTCATCCAGGCTACACCAAGCGAGCATTACTTCTGAAGAAATTCTGTTAATGATTTATCTAAACGGGATACAATTTCATCCGCTTCAGGTTGTGTCAAAATGATGGGTGGCAGCAAGCGAACAACTTTGTTAAAAGTGACATTGAATAACAATTTATTTTTAAGACCGATACTCACTAACTCCATACACGGTCTATCTAATTCAACACCTATCATTAAGCCTCGACCACGCACCTCAATCACTTCTTTATATTTTTTGAAGGTGGTTCTTAATTCTTCCATTAAATAGTCACCCATTTTTTGGGCATGATCAACCAAGCGTTGTTCTTGCATAGAATCAATCACGGCAGAACCCACGGCACAAACAAGCGGATTGCCGCCAAAGGTTGAACCATGCTTGCCAGGTCCAAATAAATTACACGCTTTATCACGCGCAAGACATGCACCTATCGGCACACCATTACCGAGTGCTTTTGCAACAGTCATGACATCTGGTTTAATATTGCTATGTTGGTAACAAAACCAGGCGCCCGTTCGACCGACACCTGTTTGCACTTCATCTAATATCATTAACCAATCGTGTTGATCGCATAATGCGCGCACATGATTTAAATAAGCATCGGTTGCTATTTGAATGCCGCCATCGCCTTGGATAGGCTCAAGCATAATCGCAATCATATTATCTTTGTGTTGTGCTACTAGCGCATCTAACTCTGCGATATTATTCATTTCAGCATAAGCAAACGCTTTTACTAATGGCTCAAAGCCTTGTTGGATACGTTCGGTGCCAGATGCACTAAGGGTTGCTAAGGTGCGGCCGTGAAATGAATTTTTCATGGTGATAATGACAGGCTCAGCAATATTCTTTTTACGCGCGTAAAGACGCGCTAATTTAATTGCCGCTTCGTTGGCTTCGGCGCCTGAATTACAAAAATAGACTTGATCCATACCAGCAACACTGGTGAGCTTATCGGCTAGTTCGCTTTGCTTTTCGATATTATAAGTATTAGACGTATGCAATAGTTTGCCAGCTTGATCAATAATCGCTTTGGTTACTTTAGGATGTGCATGACCTAGTCCGCAAACAGCAATGCCTGCGAGGCCATCTAAGTATTGAGTCCCCCCTTTATCCCAGAGCCACACCCCGCGCCCGTATTCAAAGGAAACCGGCATTTGGTTGTAATAGGTTGGCATAATATGGTTAGTCATAGAGGCACCTCGTGTTTGGCGTTAAGTTGATAAAAATCGAGCTATCTTTTACCAGCTTTGGGGGAAGGTTTGCAATCCCAAGAAATAACTTATTCATAAATAAAGCTATTTTTAAATAAAAACCGCGGATACCCCACAGGCGAGCCGCTCAATGATAAAATATAACTAGGAATGCACATCAAACAGGAGAGTCTGATATGAAAGCAAAGATTGCTGTAATCATCGGATGCATTAGCATATTAGCCGGTGCTTCGTTATCCAGCTATGCTGATGGTTGTGGTAGCCGCGGCTGCCAACCAGGCCCGCGCCAAGAAAACACCTGCCCTAGCTGCCAATGTGCAGATCCCGCTTGCGGACCTTACAGTCACAATGAATGCATCAGCACACAAGAATGCTGTGAAGCCTTTGGTAATATTGGGGCGAGATAAGACTATCTGTCACTCACTACTGTCGTCCCGCGCGAAGGCGCGGGATCCAGAGCACTGCAACATCGTAATGTTGTAAAAAATATTTTAAAAAAGCTTTTTTTGCTTAATCGCAAGCCATCTGATTGACTCACCCCTGTCTTGGATCCCGCGCCTTCGCGCGGGACGACGAGGAATTTTGATTAACCGGACACTGGTGCGCTACACTCGGGGTGACAGAGCGGGACGACAGAAAGTAACCTCAAGCCTGCTTAATATGAGTATCAATCGAAATTTTTGACATAAGTGTTTTATGCACAGGGCATTTTTTTGCGATGTCCAATAATCTCATCCGCTGATCATTAGTTAAATCGCCGTAAACAACAACATCCACTTCTATAAAATCTAATTTTGCATTTTCTTTTTCAACATTCTCACAATCTTTATAATATTTCTTTTTATGATTCAGCTTTACGCTGATTCTATCCAACGGCATTTGCTTTAAATTAGCGTATAAACGTAAGGTCATGGAAGTGCAAGCACCTAAGCCTGCTAATAATAAATCATAAGGATTTGGCCCATAATCATTTCCACCAGCCTCAATTGGCTCATCTGCCATTAATGTATGAGTACCAATTTCAATATTTTGTAAAAATAACCCTCGCCTAGTTTCATGAACAACGACTTGATGAGTGATAGCTTCTATTTTGGCAAGTACTGTGCCTGGCTCTTTCTGACTATAAGGCAATACCCAATTCGCGAGCATGATACTGGCGTACTTAGCGTCATTCCTGCCTAGTAAAAAATGATCGGCTTGATTGAGAGAAATAAAATTCTGGCCGCTCGTTGCAGACGAAAAGATCGTATAAGCATTATCGATATGAACTACTTTATCTACAACGCTATGCATGACCAATAATGGCCTGCCAAATTCTTTGATTCTATTAGCTACGGAATTCTCGGTTAGCTCCCTGATAAGCTCTTGCCTAACACTAAATGTGCAGCTGCCCAACTCTATTTCTGCCTGGCCATTTTCAGATGCTTCCATTAATACGCTATGGTTCATAATCGATTTTAAGGCACCTACACTATTTGGCGCTGACATTAAAACAAGTGCAGTCACCTCAGGCAATTCATGTGCTATGGCAGCAACAGCAACGGCGCCTAAACTATGCCCAATCAAAATTTTAGGTGCTTCGTAATTTATTTTTAAAAATTCGACTGCTTTCATTATATCTGCAGAATTGGCAGAAAAATTTGCATTGGCATAATCGCCCTCACTAATACCTAAGCCGGTAAAATCAAAACGCAGAACAGCTATACCTTCTTCTATCAAACTTCTGCTAATACTCTCTGCCGCGAGCGAATCTTGTTTGCAAGAAAAACAATGCACAAATAGCGCGAAAGCTACAGGTGTTGTATGCGGCAACATTAAATTGGCGGTTAAGTTATTTCGATACGCACCCGGAAACTTAATCTTCCGACTTAAAAAACTATGAGTTTTCATAATGAGCTCTATAATTTGCTATTTTTAGTAATGTGAATATAAGAAAAAACCTTCACGACACTTTGTACACCATCGGTGTTGCTTGCCAAGTCAGTTGCAGCCTCTGCTTGCTCAGGCTTTAAGGTGCCCATTAAATAAACCGTGCCATTTTCGGTCACAACTTTCACTAAAGTCGCATCGACATCATTGGAGGCAATTAATTTAGATTTCACCTTAGCTGTTATCCACATATCACTCATTCGCGTAAGCGTAGAAGTGGTTCCTTCTACTTTAATAACATTGTGAATGGAGCCAACATCTGGGACATCTTTAATTAATTGCTCGGCTTTCATTTTTTGCCAAGTAGAAGGTACCTGCCCTGCCAATAGCACTTCACTATCAATCGTCGCCACTGAAATATTACTATTTTTAAATATATCCGTATTACGCTTCAATTGTTGAGAGGCATGCAGAGTAATCAATTGATCATTGACACTTTTTTGGATGCTGTGATGATTATAAATAGCCTGTGCACCTGATGTTGCAATGTTCATGCAAGCTGCTAAACAAAGTGCAGAAAAAAGAATAGGAAAGACAAAATGAATTTTGCGCACATCTTCTCCTCTTTAACCAAAGCGATAAAGTGCACCAATAGAAAAATCATTCGCCTTTGGTGTGCCTACTGTATTCATGGAGCGATAGATAAAATAGCCGTACTCACCACGCACACTCCAGCAGCCTAATAGATGCATGTCTATACCAACACCTAATTGAAAGCCTGGCTTTGTAGTGTCTAATTGATTAAATCGAGTATTCACAACACCCAACCTTAGATACAACAAGGTTAAATTATCATATAAATAGCCAGGTAAAATAGCAGCTGCGTAGCTATATGTATTTTCTAAGCTGTAATTGTTAATAGTGTCGTTCCTGCCTACTCTAAGCGTGTTAGGTGTCGCATCTAATTCAGCTGCTAAATAATACGTACGAGAAAGAAGTGCGCCATAACCCAATGCCAGACGTGCAGCAAGGGATTGGTACTTGATGTTACCGTTAGAAATACTATTGTATGCAACGCTTGGTCCCATATAAAAATGTCCAGCATTTACCTGCTGACTGAGACACAACAAAATAGTTATGAAGATTTTTTTGAACATCACAAATCCCTGTGTACGTTATTTTTTATCTAATGCATTCCATACTGCAACAATGCACTGTTAGGCGCAAGATCATTTTTACTACAGATCAAATATTAAGCAAAAATACCGGGTTTTAGTTGACACCCACCCACCCCTTCGTTATGGTTTCAGAAATCCTTCCCGTTAGCAGGAACAGACCAAAAAATGATCTCTCTTATTCGGCTATGCTGCATTATCTTATTACTCACGCTATCCACGCTCATTTATGCTGATGATTATGCAAGCACACCACCGCAATTATCATTAGAAGATATTGCGAATGCCACCAAACCGACGGCAAAAAATCAACTAGAGATTCCATTGACGCAAGAGATCGCGGATGAGATTAATCACCTTCGCGCAGATGCAGCAGCCAGAAAGAAACTATTAGATGCTATACAACGCATGAAAATAGAGCAGCCTAAAATTCAAAAATATTTAACTGAATACCGCTTGCCGCCAGAATTTCTTGCTCTACCGTTAGCATTATCTAATTACACCACACCAGGCAAAGTGAGAGATCCAGGGCCTGCTGGCATTTGGGCAATTACTATGAAACAAGCAGATGAGTACGGCCTTATTATTGATGACAGTCGGGATGATCGCTTTAATACACCACGCGCAACAGAAATGATGTTTGTTTACTTTACGGATCTTTATAATGAGTTTAAAGACTGGCTATTAGTCGTGACGGCTGCAAAGATTGGGGAAAAACAAACGAAGCAATTAATTGCTGCTAGTAATCCGCATGATGCTTGGACACTCGCTAGATCAACCATCGCACCCGTTGGCTTTATGCAATTTTTAACTCAATTCAGTGCCTATGCACTAATTATTCGTCAGCCTGAATTAATAACAACTAATTTAGCTCCTTCTCGGATTGGCGATTAAGCTATGTTACGCTTCCTAACAATCATCATTAGCTTCCTTGTTGTAAACAACGCTTATGCTGCTGAGTTTTTCTCATCACAACAACCTGAGATAATTCAGTTTATTGATAAGATGGTTGAAAAACATAACTTTGATCACCAGGAACTCGCTCTGCTACTTGAGTCTATCAAAAAAAGACCGCCGACTGTGCAGCAAGCGGCAACCAGAGCTAATCCCAAACCTTGGCACATCTATCGTTCTATTTTTGTTAATCCAGAACGGATTACACAAGGGCTGACTTTTTGGAAAACGCATCAAGAAGCACTCGATAAAGCTGAAAAAATTTACGGCATACCTGCCAGTATTATTGTTGCAACCATTGGCGTGGAAACGCATTACGGCCAACAAAAAGGTAAGTTTAAGGTGATTGATGCGTTGGTGAACCTTGCATTCAACCCGGGCAACCGAGCGCATTACTTCCGTAAAGAATTAGAAGAGTTTTTATTATTAAGCCATGAACAACATTTTGACCCTTTCCGCATGATGGGCTCTTATGCAGGGGCGATTGGACAGCCGCAATTTATGCCTAGCAGCTTTAGACATTATGCTGTGAATTTTTCTAATGATGGCAGCATTGATTTATCGAATAATGAAACTGATGTGATAGGCAGCATTGCAAATTATTATCATAAAAACGGGTGGCGTAAAAATCAAATCATTGCCAAGCCTATGTCTAGCGTGGGCGGTGAATATTCATTTAGTCTCATTCGCCCCAAACCTATTTCCTTAACTGAACTCATCAAAAAACAACTAACACCACAACCAGATGGAACACCTGACAGCCGCCTACTAAAACTACAAACACAATATGGCTCGGAATACTGGTTAGGATTTCATAACTTTGATGTGATTAGACGTTACAACCATAGTGATTTATATGCGATGGCTGTTTATCAGCTCAGCTATTACCTCACGTTAATGCGAAGGACTTAAGATGCAACGCCATTTTTTATTAACTATTTGTTTAATGTCGATTTTATTTTTACAAGGGTGTGCGAACCTTCATGCTCATGAAAGCAGCTCTTCTTATGAAGCACAAGGCACGGCGTCTTGGTATGGTAAAAAATTCCAACGGAAGAAAACCGCAAGCGGTGAACGATTTGATATGCACCAAATGACAGCCGCACATAGAACGTTGCCGCTTTCATCTCATGTATTGGTCACTAATTTACGGAATGGGAAAAAAGTGGCGGTGAAGATTAATGATAGAGGGCCATTTACGCATCATCGGTTAATTGATCTTTCTTATGCAGCGGCTAAAAGATTAGGGTTTACAGGGCAAGGGACGGCTAAGGTGGCGATAAAACGTATTTCAGCGGCTGAGGCTAAACGAGTGAATGCGTAGCGTCCACAACTGTCATGCCCACGCAGGCGGGCACTCATCCTGATAGAAAGATGAAGTAACAATAAATACAGTTTAAATATATAGCCCCGGGAATGTTATGGATGGGTACCCGCCTGCGCGGGTATGACAATGTCGCGAGTATGACAGTGCACGCTTTCACGAGAATGACAGCAGCCCTTTGTAATGCGCCCTCATTTCAGGTTAAATAGATATATCTTCGTTTCTCTCATCTAAGGATAGCTATGTCAGAAACCGTTTTGCTTTCTATTACGGGCCCCATTGCCCGTATCAGCTTTAATCGCCCTACTGCTATGAATGCCTTCGATAAACAAATGGCAGATGAGTTAGAGGCAATTACCAATCAAATCAAAAATGATACCCATATCAGAGCCGTCTTACTCAATGGCAATGGCCCGTTATTCATGGCCGGTGGGGATATTCGCTTTTTTCATGAAGCTATGGATAGGATGCCTGAAGGCGTGATTAAAATCGTTCGTACGCTGAATGCATCGATCATGAACCTTATGCAAATGGCTAAACCTGTATTAGCAAGCGTGCATGGATCAGTCGCAGGCGTTGGACTTGGTTTAATGATGGCTTGTGATTTAGTCATTGCTGCTGACAATACTAAATTTACCACCGCTTACAGCGGCATTGGGGTCAGCCCTGATGGCGGCATCAGTTTTAACCTACCTCGCATAGTCGGCACTAAAAAAGCCATGGAATGGTTATTGCTGCCCGATTTAATTGATGCTCAAACAGCAGCGGCTCAAGGGTTAATTAACTGGGTAACACCTGCCGATACGCTGATCGACAAAACGACTCATTTACTAGAACGCCTGGCACAGGGCCCCACCGGCTCTTATGCCAATATCAAGCGCTTAGTTAACACTTCTTGGGATAACAGTCTTGCACAACAATTAGAACATGAAGGAAAAGCGTTTGAGGAAAGCAGTATGTCTGATGATTTCAAATTAGGTGTATCTGCATTTTTACAAAAAGCCAAACCTGCTTTTACAGGCAAATAAGGATTCATATCATGGAGTTTTTATATCAGATGAGTAACGTTAACTTATTTTTGCTAATTGCAATTACCTTTATAGGCATTTCTGTTATCAGCATAACGCTGATCCAACGTTTTATTCCAGCAGAAATACGTTATCGAGAAAACTCTGGCATTGCCAGTATGAGCTCATTGATCACGCTTATTTACGGCGTATTAGCAGGGTTAACAGCATTATATTTACTTAACAATATAAGCTATACAACGATTGCCGTTCAAACAGAAGCAAACGCGATTGCAGATATCTATCGTGCCTCTACCTGGATTAAAGAACCCAATCGAGCCATCGTTAGAACCTATCTCAAAAGTTATTTAAACGAAGTCATTGATGTCGAATGGCCAGAAATGCGGGGAGGCGCCAAGGTGGGTTGGGGTGGCGATCATATTCTTATTAGCTTATCTACCGAGCTGCTTCATTACCCTCATCCTAGTCAATTGGAAGTATTGTTGTTAAAAGATATGGGCACCGCGATTAAAGAATTATACGACGCGAGGCAACAGCGCATTCAAATGAGTTATACCAAATTAAGTCCGGAGGTATGGCTAGTGATTATTATAGGCACGATACTGACGCTCTTAATTAATTATCTATTTGGTATGAATTTTTATATGCACTTGGTTGCTATTAGTGCGGTGGCATTGATGGCTTCTTCGATGGTATTTCTGATTGTGGCGTTGGAGCGGCCATTTCAAGGCGACTTTGTGATAGAGCCGGAGGCGTTGGTGTCGGTGTTGAATTTTATTGATAAGGAAAATGATAAGGTGGAGGCGCAGCTTCGGCAAGTAGAGGCAGCTTCACATAAAGCTGGTTAGGATAATTATTGCCGTCATTGCGAGCCACTACTGTCATTCCCGCGAAAGCGGGAACCCATCTCTAACGTTTCTTCGGAGGCAGGTTTGAAATGGATTCCCGC
>JBAQCP010000234.1:0-1913 GCA_049294295.1 Gammaproteobacteria bacterium
ATGGAGATCCTTCGCTACGCTCAGGATGACAGTAGATGGCTCAAAATGACAGTAGGTAGCTCAGATAGTAAGTAGTTCGGGATAACAGTGATTCACCAACCAAACCTACACAGTCATACCCAGATAATGCCTCGCTCGCTCAACATCATCAAACGGAATCTTCTCATCCCCCATTTGCTGATAACGCTCAGCACCTTTCCCAGCAATCAAAATACAATCGTTAATACCTGCCAATTGTATACTTTTCTCTATCGCCTTTGCACGATCAAACTCAACCAATACGCGCTCTGGTCGATTAAATCCTTGCATAATCTGCTGTATGATTTCTTCAGGCTTTTCGTGACGAGGATTATCATTTGTCACAATCACCACATCAGCTAACTCTTCTGCAATTTGCGACATCTTCGGCCGCTTGCTAGCATCTCTATCACCACCACAACCAAATACACAAATTAACTTACCCGAAGTATGCGGACGCAAAGCACGCAAAGCACTCTCTAACGCATCTGGCGTATGTGAGTAATCCACCACCACCAACGGCTCCTCTTGACCACCCAAGGTTTGCATACGCCCAGGCACCGCCTTCAATTTTTCCAAGCGCTCCAACACTGTCCCAAATGGAATACCGTACAAACACAGCGCCGTCAGCACGGCTAACGCATTGCTCAAATTAAATTGACCAATTAAAGGTAAATGCAACTGACCACAACCCCAAGGGGTAATCACGCGAGCGCGTATGCCCTGCAGAGATAAATTAATTTGCTCGGCATAAACACCCTGAACCTTGGCAGGCAAAGCTACTTGCTTAGTGCTATAAGCAAATATTGGACGGCTGGATGCCATTTCTTGCACCCATCGACGGCCATAGACATCATCCACATTCATAATGAGATGCTTGATAGGCCAATCGGTTAAGAAACGTCGTTTCACTTTGGCGTAAGTTTCCATATCGCCGTGATAATCTAAATGGTCTTGCGTCAGATTAGTAAAAATGCCGATCTCAAAAGGCACGGCATTGACACGCCCCTGATCGATACTATGCGAAGACACCTCCATCGCCACCGCTTCCGCGCCCTTCTCTACAAATTGCTTTAGATTAGCTTGCAGCGTTAAAGCATCAGGCGTAGTCCAGCCAGTTTCGACCAATTGGCCGTAAAAACCGCTGCCTAATGTACCAATAATCCCGCACGGCACTTCCAAACCCTGCGCAATCAGCTGCGTACAGCTGGTTTTCCCATTCGTACCCGTCACCCCTATCATGCGTAATTTTGTTGCTGGGTGATCATAAAAACGCGCCGCTATCTCACCTAACTGCTGGGCCAACCCTTGCACAGGTACAATAGGCACTTGCTCATCTATTGTGATTACTTCCCCAGCGGCGCCTTCCACCAAAATAGCGGCAACACCCGTTTTAACGGCATCAGCCATATAACGCCGACCATCCACATGAGCGCCCTTTAAAGCAAAAAACAAATCGCCAGGCTTTACTTGGCGGCTATCTAACATTAACCGAGAAACTTCTCGGTCAATCCCAGCCGGAAGCGCGGTCTTTAACAAAAAAGATAAAAGCATGATGTCAGCTCTGTTAGGTGAAGGCAAAAATATAGCGTTAATTGAGGGATTTAACTAGTGTTGTACACGATAAAATATGTGGCTGCTCTTTAGCAGCCAATTGTACATTAATTGGATTGCCCTGCTCCACCACCGTCATTGCGCTCACTACTGTCATTCCCGCCTGCGTGCACTACTGTCCGGTTAATCAAAATTCCTCGTCGTCCCGCGTGAAGGCGCGGGATACAGAGCACTGCAACATCGTAATGTTGTAAAAAATATTTCAAAAAAGATTTTTTTGATTAATTTTAAGCCATCTGATTGACTCACCCCTGTCCTGGATCCCGCGCCTTCGCGCGGGA
>JBAQCP010000235.1:0-8975 GCA_049294295.1 Gammaproteobacteria bacterium
AATGACAGTAGTGGCTCGCAATGACGGCAGTTACCCCATCCCACCTGCAAGCTAACCTGAATAATCGCTACCCTTTAAACCCATTCGTAATCGGATATTGTCTATCCCGGCCAAACGCCGTCGAATTAATTCTAGGCCCCACGGCGCTTTGTCTGCGTTTGTATTCATTCTTACGTACCAAGTCGACAATCTCTGTGACGACTTCTTTATCAAACCCTTGCGCTACGATATCAGCAATGCCTTGGTTCAAGTTTAAGTAGGCATACAAGATATGATCAAGGACGGGGTAGGGTGGTAAAGAATCTTCATCTTTCTGATTAGGTGCTAATTCAGCAGAGGGTGCTCTATCAATTGTGCGTTGTGGGATAATCGGTGAAATTGTATTTCGATAATTTGCTAAATCATATGCCAATGTTTTAGGCACATCTTTTAACGGCGCAAATCCACCAGCCATATCACCGTATAAGGTGCAATAACCAACCGCTAACTCACTGCGATTGCCAGTTGATAAAACTAAGTGCCCGTATTTGTTGGACAAGGCCATCAATATCATGCCGCGACAACGTGCTTGCAAGTTTTCTTCGGTGAGCCCTGTTTTTTTCTTACCAAAGCTAGGCGCTAATGTATCGAGGAAGGATTGATAAACAGATTCAATCGAAATAGTTTCAGTAGTAACGCCTAATTCTTCAGCCATCATGATGGCATCTTCAACACTTATTTCTGTCGTAAAGCGTGAAGGCATCATCACAGCATGCACACGATCATTGCCTAATGCATCCACGGCAAGTGCTAAGGTTAGGGCTGAATCAATACCGCCTGATAATCCTAATACCACACTAGAGAAATTATTTTTAGCAACGTAATCACGCAAGCTTAAACATAATGCCTGATACGTTTTTTCTTCCGTGCTAGGGAAGTTTTGTTCTGCGGATTCCATTTGAATGTAGGAGTCATCAACAATAATATCGACGGTTAATAATTCTTCTTCACAGAATGCCGCTTGTTGTCTGATTTCACCCTCTTCATCAACGACCATGGAGTCGCCATCAAATATCAGGTCATCTTGACCACCTACTTGATTGACATAAATAATGGGCAGCTTGTTTTCTTCTGCGCGTGCAGCAAGTGTTGCATAGCGTTGTTTATGTTTGTCCACTTCAAATGGTGATGCATTCGGTGACAAGATAATGCGAGCGCCTTCTGCTTTTGCACGCTGTACGGGTTCAGGGAACCACAAATCTTCGCAAATCACTAAGCCGGTTGGGATGCCGTTAATCGGTACGACACAGGGGGCGTCACCTGGCGTGAAATATCTTGCTTCATCAAACACACCGTAATTAGGCAAATGCTGTTTCGCATACTGGCCAATAATGTTGCCATTATGTATTAAGGAGCATGCATTAAATATGCCTTGTTCGGTTGCGTAAGGGTGTCCAACAACGCAATGAATATTTCTTATTTCCATGATGAATTGCTGTAAAGCTTCATTTACTTCTTGAATGAAAGAAGGGCGCAGCAGTAAATCTTCTGAGGGGTAACCGGTTAGGCTAAGCTCAGGGAAAACAATGACATCGGCGGATAATTTATCGCCTGCTTCGTATGCTGCTTCAAGATGTTTAGTTAAATTGCCAGCGATATCGCCAACCATTAAATTAATTTGAGCTAGAACTACACGTAATGTTTGTGCCATAAAAAATACTCTCAATTATCCGATTGTAAAAAATATTTTATTATTCGGGTCTTGAAACAAATGATTATTTTTAGCATTTGTTTCATCAATTAAAATTAAGCTGCGATATTCATTAGGCTCGATGGAGCAGTAATCAATAACGCTTCCTACGGGACGAGCGCTGCCTTCAATATCAGCGTAAATATCAGTGCTGAGTAAGGGCGGTACGGAGTGGCTTAAATTAGCTGTATGCATGGTGTTTTTTAATTTGCCGCGATAGTGCATGCGGGCAATAATTTCTTGGCCAGTAAAGCAGCCTTTATCAAAACTTACCCCGTTAAGGGCGGGTAAGTTAATATCGTGCGGCAAAAATTTACCGCTAGATTCGGGGTAGATATTTGGAATGCCGTCTTGAATATCTAAATATTTCCAGGTAGTGCTTGCGGTGGCTGGTAGATATTTTGTGAGACGGTCGCGTAATGGCTGCATCACAGCCGTTTTGCCAACAATGATGCAGCGGGTGATTTGTGATGGGATGTCGAGCATCGCTATGTTTTCATCAGTGACGCGTTCATTGACGCAGCCCAGAATGGTGTATTCGTCGCTCACATCTTGCAAATCTACTTTGTAAAAAACAGCATATTTTTTTAAAGCAGTGAGCGTGATAAAGACCATACTGCGTGGTAGCAGTAGGAAATAATCACCTTCAAATTGAAATAGACGAAACAAACTAATGACGCGGCCTTGTTGGTTGCAATGTGCACCCAAGCGGTGTTGCGTCGTGGTTATTTCATCAACATGACAGGTTATTTGGCCCTGTAATAGCTTTTTAGCATCTTGGCCGCTCACTTTAAGCAGGCCGTTGTCAGATAGATCGCAAATGGTTTGTTTCATATTATGGCTGTTGGTTGTTTTTCATATGCTTATCATAGTTGCTATCCGGTCTTTTCTCCAGTAAATTCGGGCAATAAATAGGCGGTTTGAGTTAAGTAGGAGACTCATCTTGGTTAAAAGAGCGCTGGTTCTTGTTGATTTACAAAATGATTTTTGTCCAGGCGGCAAATTGCCGGTGGAAGATGGTGATAAGGTGATACCGCTGGCAAATCAATTGCAGCCTAAGTTTGAGCTGGTGGTTGCTACGCAAGACTGGCACCCAAAAGACCATATGAGCTTTGCTAGTAATCATGACAACGCAAAGATTGGTGAAACTTTAATGATCAATAATATGCCGCAAATCATGTGGCCTGCGCATTGTATACGTCAAACACATGGCGCTGCATTTCATATTGATTTGGATCTTAACCCTGAAGCTAAGATTTTCTACAAAGGAACTGATAGCCAGATAGATAGCTATAGTGCTTTTTTTGATAATGCTCATCTTAGGGCGACAGGTCTTGCTGAATATTTGCGCAATGAACATGTGACAGACGTGTATATAATGGGGTTGGCAACGGACTATTGTGTGAAATATTCGGCATTGGATGCGGTGCATACCGGGTTTAATGTGTTTGTGATCGAGGATGCTTGCCGCGGTGTTGAATTAAATAGCGGAGATTGTGCAGCAGCTTTTGAGGAAATGAGACAGGCTGGCATTAAAATAGTCAAATCGACTGATATTTAAGCGACGAGGTGTCTATTTTTTGTGCTTGTTTAATTTGTTCCTTTTTTCATCAGGCGGCAGTAAGAATGTTAGCTGAGGAAAATCAGGTTTTTTGATCTTAGGTAATGGATTCTTAGTTGATTGATTTTTCTTACGAATTTCGTAATGGTTATAAGATATTTTAGGCAGTGAAGAGTTTATGATAGACATAGCTGCTTCCTCGTTATGTTCTCCTTATGTGTGCATTATATCATTGTTCTTTGTGGTTTAGGTTGAATGTTGGGCGTGGGTAGAGTGTAGTGATTGAGTGTCATTCCCGCGAAAGCGGGAATCCATCTCTAACGTTTCTTTAGAGGCTGGTTTGAAATGGATTCCCGCTTTCGCGGGAATGACAGGGAATGACAGGGAATGACAGGGAATGACAGTGGCCCTGGCGCGGGAATGATAGCGCTAAAATAAGCGGTTTAGCAGCTCCGCATAAATATCCGTCAACTGCACGATATCCTCTAACGGCGAATGTTCATTTACTTGGTGAGCCATTGCATGAATCACGCCAAGCTCTACTAGTTCTGCCCCTGTTGGAGCAATAAAGCGACCGTCAGAGGTGCCGCCGCCAGTTGAAAGGCGGGTCTCACGGCCTGTCACTGATTTAATGGCTTCTAAGGTTGCTGTCAATAAGCGGCCTTTTTGGGTCAAGAAAGGCTCGGCGCCAATTTCCCATTCCACATCAAATTGTAAATGATGCTTATGCAATAAATCCGTTACCCGCTTTTTTAATTCATCTATCGTCACTGCGGTGGAGAAGCGGAAATTAAAGGTCACTTCTAAGTGGCCAGGGATAATGTTTTTGGCTCCAGTCCCTGCTTGGATATTCGATATTTGGAATGTCGTTGGTGGGAAGTCGCTATTACCTTTATCCCATTCGGTGGTGCTTAATTCATGTAAGACTAAGGCGCCCAAATGAATAGGGTTTTTTGCTAAGTGGGGATGGGCAACGTGACCTTGCTTGCCATGTATCATTAATTTGCAGTGCAGGGAGCCACGTCGGCCAACGCGAATTTGATCGCCGACTGCTTTGTCACTACTAGGCTCACCAATGACACAGTAGTCAATTTTCTCACCGCGGCTAAGCAGTGTTTCCATGACTTTTTTGGTGCCATCTATTGATGGTCCTTCCTCATCGCTCGTGATTAAAAAACCAATAGAACCACCAAAATCAGGTTTTTCTTTCACGAAAGCAACTGCAGCAACTACTGCTGCTGCAATAGCTGCTTTCATATCCACAATGCCACGGCCGTACATCACGCCATCGCGAATGGTGGGTTGAAAAGGAGGGGAGGCCCAATCAGCGACGGGCCCTGTTGGGACGACATCAGTATGCCCAGCAAAAACAAATAGAGGCTCTTGATCACCGTAGCGTGCCCATAAGTTATCAACTTGACCAAAGCGTAGATGTTCGCATTTGAAACCAACTGGGGTTAGTAAGTTGGCAATCATTTCTTGGCAGCCTGCATCATTAGGTGTTACTGATGGTCGGCTGATTAAATCGCTGACTAATTCAATTGATGCGTGCGTGGTAAGGTCGATAGTCATTAATCAATATTCCGTAGTAATTCGTTTAAGCTTGTTTTTTCACGCGTTTTGGCATCGACTTGTTTAACAATCACAGCGCAGTAAAGGCTGTATTTGCTATCGTGCCCAGGTAAATTGCCAGAAACGACGACAGAACCTGCAGGAACGCGGCCGTAAGTGATTTGACCGGTTTCTCGGTTGTAAATGCGTGTGCTTTGGCCAATAAAAACGCCCATGGAGATCACAGAACCTTCTTCTACAATCACGCCTTCAACAATTTCTGAGCGAGCGCCAATAAAGCAATTGTCTTCAATAATAGTGGGGTTGGCTTGGAGGGGTTCTAATACACCGCCTATTCCAGTACCACCAGATATATGCACATTTTTACCTATCTGAGCGCAAGAGCCGACAGTAGCCCAGGTATCAATCATGGTGCCGCTATCAATATAAGCACCAATATTAACGTATGAAGGCATCAGGATGGTATTGGGCGCAATGTAGCAGCCTGTTCGGACAGTCGCTGGTGGCACAATGCGGACGCCGCCTGCTACAAATTCGTCATGAGATTGTTGGTGGTATTTGAGTGGAACTTTGTCAAAGTAGGTTGCGTTGCCACCGTCTATGACTTGATTGTCGTGCAGGCGAAAGTAAAGCAGAACGGCTTTTTTTAACCATTGGTGGGTTTGCCATTCACCGCCTATTTTTTCAGCAATACGTAGTTTGCCGTTGTTCAGGAGGTCAATAATGTCTTGGACTGCTTGTTTGATCTCATTTGAGGCCGTTTGAGGGGTAAGGGTGGCCCGATTTTCAAAGGCTAGGTCGATAATTGTTTGTAATGATTGCATAAATTACCCCTTATAAAGTTGAAGGTATAGTGACGAGTTTGAGGTTGGGTTGTCAAGGTGGGGTGGAGATGTGCGACAATGCTGTCTTTACTGCGTACCACTATACTGTACTGTCATTCCCGCCTGTGCGGGAATGACAGCGTTTTTTTACAACTTAAAAAATGGAAGTATATACTGCTATAGCAGTAATTTAGGGGAAAAATTAGATTTTTTGGGGTGAATTTAGGCAAAAAGCATCAATATTACTGCTTTGGCAGTAAATTTTGCCATTTTTGCGGGTATTTAACGCAGAGTCTGCATCGCAAGCAAGCTACACACCTGCCCATCATTTATGCTAATATACCCGCCTCAATAAAACGAAGAATTTGCCTCCATGAGCCGACGACCAAAAGAACAACGACACGTTGCAAACGCATTTTTTATCTATAAACGTTTATTCAAATATGTTCGCCGTTATTGGCCAGCATTAGTTATTGCGTGTATCGCGAGCATGCTGTACTCAGGCGTTGATGCCTGGTTTATTTATTTTTTAAAACCTTTATTAAATGAAGGTCTCGTTCAGAAGAATAGACACTTCTTAATGTTGGCACCTTTTTTAGTGATGGGGGTGTTTGTTTTGCGTGGGGTGGCTAGTTTCTTTTCAAGTTACTACATTGCATCTGCTTCTCGAAATGTCATCATGTGTTTGCGCCAGGATTTATTTGCGCATCTCCAACGCCTACCGGCAAAGTTTTATGATCACATGACCAGCGGTCAAGTATTGTCAGTCATTTTATATGGCGTTGATCAAGTAGCCAATGCCAGTGCAGATGTGCTGACAACAGCGATACAAGCTATATTTTTAATGATTGGTTTATTGATCGTGATGCTTTCGACTAGTTGGAAGCTCACCTTGCTTTATTTTATTATCTTGCCGTTAGTCACCATTATTATGCGGGTCGCAAGCTTACGTATCCGTCGTTTAAGTTTAGGCGTGCAAGATTCGATAGGCGATATTAGTCATCGTGCGGAAGAAAATATCGGCGGCTATAAAGTGGTGCGTGCGTTTGAAGGTCAAGAATACGAAGCTGAAAAATTTAATAAAGCGACACGCGTTAATCGTCAGCGTGAAATGAAAGTAGTGGCTGCGCGCTCATTGAGTGTCTCTGCCGTGCAGCTCATCACAGCAGCTGCATTGTCGTTAACACTTTATATCGCAACATTGGATATCTCTGATTCTTTATTAACACCCGGAGGATTTGTTGCCATGGTTGCGGCCATGCTTGCTCTATTAAAACCGATGAAGGATTTAGCGTTTGTGCAAAACAAGCTATATCGTGGATTGGCGGGTGCGCAAAATGTATTTGAGTTAATGGATGAAAAACCTGAAGTTGATACGGGTACACGTACATTGGCTAGAGCAAAAGGTAAAATGACTTTTTCTAAGGTTAATTTTTCCTATGATACTAGCAAACACGTATTGCAAGATGTCTCGTTCGAGGTTGAGCCTGGTAAGGTGATTGCATTGGTTGGTCGTTCTGGTAGTGGTAAGTCAACACTAGTTAGTTTGTTGCCCCGATTTTATAATGATTATACCGGCGATATTTTGTTAGATGATTTGTCTATTCGGGATTACACTTTAAAAGATTTACGCAAACAGTTTGCCATTGTTTCCCAAAATGTCACCTTGTTTCACGATACAATAGGAAATAACATTGCTTACGGCCGTTTTGATCAAGTGACAGAGGCTGATATTGTTGGTGCTGCCAAGGCCTCCTACGCAATGGAATTCATTGAGAAGTTACCTGAGGGATTAAATGCCTTAGTAGGTGAGAATGGCGTATTGCTCTCTGGCGGCCAACGCCAACGAATTGCGATTGCGCGTGCTATTTTAAAAGATGCGCCTATTTTAATTTTAGATGAAGCAACCTCTGCGTTAGATACTGAGTCTGAGCGTTACATTCAAGCGGCGTTAGAAGAGTTGATGAAAACGAGAACGACACTCGTGATTGCGCATCGCCTTTCAACCGTTGAACATGCTGATAAAATTATTGTGATGGATCAAGGGAAGATTATAGAAGTTGGTAGTCATCTAGAATTATTAGATTTAGAAGGGCATTACGCTAAGCTATATGGTATGCAATTTAAAGATACGCCTGCTGTTTTTGGAGCATCGGATGTCGTTTGATTTGACTAAGCATTGGTATCAGCGGCAGTTAAGCTGGGTTAGTTTGCTGTTGCTGCCATTTTCTTGGTTGTTTCATCTGATAGTGATGGCGCGAAGAGGCATGTATCGCAGCGGTATTTTAAAGACGCATAGCGTACCTGTGCCTGTTATTATTGTTGGTAATATTGCTGTTGGCGGCACAGGCAAAACGCCGTTTGTCATTTGGCTTGTGGATTATTTGAAACAACAGGGTTATCGACCTGGTATCATTAGCCGCGGTGCAGGCGGCGCTAGGCAAACAAATCCTTACTTAGTAAAGACGAATGATCATCCCTGTAAAGTGGGGGATGAGGCGTTGCTGCTGGCAAATCATACCAATTGTCCATTAGTCATTGGTGTTGATAGGGTAGCGGCTGCTCGTTTTTTATTAGCGCAGTCAGACTGTAATATTATTATTAGCGATGATGGCTTGCAGCATTATGCTTTAAGGCGCGATGTAGAATTAGTGATTGTTGATGGCGTAAGACGTTTTGGAAATCAACAATTATTGCCAGCAGGGCCATTGAGAGAATCTATTAAGCGTTTAGAAGGCGTTGATGCCGTGATTGTAAATGGCGAGCAGATGCAGCTGGTGCCCGGGGATTTAGTTGTCGTCCCGCGCGAAGGCGCGGGACCCAGGAAAGCTGGACCATCGCAAGATCTACTGGATCCCGCGCCTTCGCGCGGGACGACGAACACAGCAAAGCCACTTGCTGATTTTAAAGGACTAAGCGTGCATGCTGTTGCAGGCATTGGAAATCCTGAACGATTTTTTTCTTTATTAGAGCATGCTGGTTTAATAGTTATTAGACATGCTTTTCCTGATCATTATCTATATCAAGCTGCTGATTTAAATTTTGCAGATAATCTACCTGTTTTGATGACCGAAAAAGATGAGGTAAAATGCAGGGAGTTTGCTACCGATGTTTATTGGTATTTACCCGTTCACGCAAGTGTTGATGCAATTGTTGCAGATAAAATTCTGGCTAAAATTAAGAGTGTTGTAGCCTGAGTAAGTAACTGCCGTCATTGCGAGCCACTATTGTCATTCCCGCGAAAACGGGAATCCATTTATAACGATACTTCTGCTGTATGTTTGAAATG
>JBAQCP010000236.1:0-8570 GCA_049294295.1 Gammaproteobacteria bacterium
ACCCGCCTTCGCGGGTATGACAATTGTTTGTTGTCGTTTTACTCGCTTAAACGCTCCAATAACGAGATAATACAAAAAAATTCGAGGAATCTACATGTCTACGCACTACCAAAAAGCCCACTTTCTAATAAGTTGCGCTGAGATGACGCAATTACCGCCAGACGAAGGCATAGAAGTCGCCGTTGTTGGCCGCTCTAACGCTGGAAAATCCAGTGTTATCAATAGATTAACCAATATCCGTGGACTTGCCCGTGTTAGTAAAACACCAGGTCGTACTCAATTAGTCAACCTTTTTGGTTTAGACGATAATCGTCGTTTAACAGATTTACCCGGTTATGGTTTCGCTAAAGTGCCCTTAGCCGTCAAGATCCAATGGCAGAAAACCGTCGATGCTTATATCTCTGAGCGTGAATGCCTGCGCGGACTCGTCATTATTATGGATATCCGTCACCCATTGCGTGAGACTGACGTCCAACTATTAGAGTTCTGTGATCATCGTGGTTTGGCTGTGCATATTGTGCTCAATAAGGCTGACAAAATCAGCAAGGGTGCGGCTTCTAAGACCTTATTAGAAGTGAAGGCTGCTTTGACGGGTTATCGCAATTCTGTTACTTTTCAAGTGTTCTCTGCTTTAAAAGGAACGGGTCTGCAAGAGCTGCATGCTGTATTAGATGAGTGGTATGGATATAAAAAATCGAAAGAGGGAGCTAATGCATGACAGATAAACTATCACCTCAGCAATCCGATGAACCCATTATCCCTGCGCATGTCAAACTCCCAGAAATTACCTTACGGGTTATTATTCTCGGTGTGATCTTAACGGTAGTCTTAGCCGCTGCTAATGCTTACCTTGGGTTGAAAGTTGGTACGACAGTATCTGCCTCTATTCCCGCCGCTGTGATATCCATGGGTATTTTTCGCTTCTTCCGCAATTCCAATATTTTAGAAAATACCATGGTGCAAATCATGGCCTCCGTCGGCGAGTCATTAACTGCTGGTGTCGCTTATATTTTGCCGGCCTTAATTATTTTGCATGTGTGGGATGGTTTCAATTACTGGCAAACAGTCGTGACAGGATTATTAGGTGGTGGTTTAGGGGTGTTGTTCACCATTCCTCTGCGCCGTGCTTTATTGCAAGATAAAACCTTGCGTTATCCAGAAGCTGTTGCGATTGGTAATGTGTTAAAAGCCAGTGCTAACCGCGAAGAAGGCGATATGAAGTCGTTAGTCGTGGGTGGTTTGGTTGGTGCCGTGATTGCTTTATGTCAATCCGGCTTTCAAGTACTCACTGATAGCTTTGCCTATTGGGTGAAAACATCTAAAACGGTCGTTGGCTTTGGACTGGGTTTATCACCTGCATTAATTGCGGCAGGCTATATTGTTGGTATTAATGTGGCGTTGAGTTTATTGGTTGGCATCGTGGTTGGTTGGCTTGTCGGTGTGCCTGTCTTGGCTTTTATGTACGGATTGCCCGATGCGGAAACCGCTAATCAAATGGCCATGATTATTTGGCGTAATTACATACGCTACATCGGCGTCGGTACGATGCTAGTGGGCGGTATGTGGACGTTATGCACACTCTTTAAACCCGTTGTAAATAGCATGGTGGCGTCATTTGCCTCATTGCGTGATATTAAGTTAGGCCGTAAAACAGAAAGCTTACGAACTGAAAAAGATATTCCAATTCATTATGTATTTATTGCGGCCCTTGTTTTAATGGTGCCTATCTTTTTTATGATTGCTAATACGGTGATTCCACAAAACATGGATATCTCTAATGGCTTTCGTTATTTCATTTCTGGTTTCAGTACGTTTTATATTATTTTTGGCGGCTTTATCTTTTGTTCCATCATGGCGTATTTTGCGGGCTTAATTGGTTCAACCAATAGTCCCGTTTCTGGCTTATTAGTTAGTGCGTTGCTCGTGATTTGTTTAATCTTTATGGGCTTTTTTAGCTTCCAAGATTGGAGTCCGCAAACGAAAGAAATGATCGGGTCAGTTGTTGCGATTGGTAGCTTGGTTATTATTGGCGCGGCACTGTCCATTTCTAATGACACCATGCAAGATTTAAAGGTGGGTGAGATTGTTGGCGCGACACCATGGAAACAACAAGTCATGTTGATATTAGGCGTGATCGTTTCAGCCTTTGTTATCCCGCCTATCTTGCAGTTACTTTACAATGCTTACGGTATTGGTGGTGTGTTCCCTAGGCCTAATATGGACCCTAGCCAAATGCTCGCAGCACCTCAAGCGGGATTAATGGCAACCGTTGCAAAGGGTGCGTTTAGCCATCAATTAGAATGGGGCATGATAGGGGCGGGTGCGTTAATCGCCGTTGTGTGTATCGTTATTGATGAGTATGTGAAAAAGAATCATGGTACTCGTTTGCCAGTACTGGCAGTGGGCCTTGGTATCTATTTACCGTTAGATAGTTCTGTCCCGGTTGTCATTGGTGGTCTGTTGTCATATATCGTGAATGCAAGATTAAATAGCCTTTACAGCATTCATCATGCGGCGGATGTGATTAAGGCGAATGTGCATAAACATCGTGGGCTCTTGTTGGCATGCGGTATTGTGGCGGGTGCTTCCTTGATGGGGGTGTTAATTGCGATCCCATTTGCGCTTAAGGAAAGTACGGATGCGTTACGGATCATGCCGGAGCAATATATGCCATTTGCTGGGGGTTTAAGTTTGGCGGTGACAGCAGGTCTTTGTATTTGGATTTATCGAGTCGTGCTTAAACGTTAAAATGGCATACCACCATGTAGGCTGGGCTGAACGCTCTTTGTGAAGCCCAGCAGGCGTACCAGGCTCTAGTAGATCCTTCGCTCTGGATGTACTTAAGCATTAGAAAATAATTTATATTGATATATCAACTAGTTGTTACATGCCTCACAATTAGCGCTTCAGTTTCTCCTAAGCTATTTAGTATATAATTACCTTATTATTGATAGGAATAAAGAATAAGGTTTTTATCATGGGCAAAACAACTCGTTTTGGCACAAATAAGACAGCATACAATGTTGGTATAGACACTTTAGATAGTCATCGGTTAGGGAACCCCGTAGCTGCTCGAGAAGATGTGCTGAAGCGTTACGCTATGAATGCTAACAATGGTAAGAATCGGTATGGTAAGCCTCGTCCACAGCATAAAACTACTGCTGAAAAATCCTCTGAAGAAAAAAAAATAGTTGAAGCAAATAAATCATCAGTCAAAGTTTATTATGATGAGAATGTTTTCATCCGCGCTAGCGAGTTGAATACTTTTTTGTCCAGAAGTACAGGGTATGAATCTGATAAAGTAAACCGCAGTAAAACTAAGCATAGAGTTGTTGCTTCAAGAAATCATTTTTATTATACCGATAATGGTACTCCGGCTAATTTTGATTGCCATGTTATTTCTGGTTGTGCTCCTAATTTAAGGAGTGGAGAAAATCCAGGTGATGCACAACAATACCTAGATGCTTTTAAAAGGTTAAAGCAAACAGAATACAAGCAGGCTATGCAAAAGATTTGGGCGAGTATACTGTTTGCCGCTAATGACCAGGGTAGCAATGTAGTCATTTCTCCCGCTTTAGGCTGCGGTGCTTATACTAGACATTTAAGTGAAGAAGATAAAAAAATAACCGTTAGATTAATGGCGGAAGCATTAGCTGATGCTTTAAAAGAAGCTAAATCATCTTTATCAAATATTAAGGAATTTATTCTTTCTATCCCGCAAGAGAGCAATGGCAGCGAGTCTTCTTTTTATGCACAAGTTGCCGATGCACTAAAGAATTATTATCAAGGTGCTATATCAATTACTTTAACAGATAGTGGCATGTTAGTTTGTGCAGAAAAAATAACATCTTCTGGTGGGTCAGTTGCTATTATTAATCCCTCCTCTGATTATGTTTTAGGTGGTGGTTATACTGATACCAGGGTCGGCGCTTTAGAAGAGCAGTTATTTAGTTTGTCAGATTTGTCAGAAGTGGCAGATGGCGATTTTAACAAAGCGTTATTAGATCCTAAGAATCAAGTTGCGATGACTTATAGTGCTGGCAAGGGGTATGGTGTTGCTAGTGCGTTATCAAGTGGATCTAGTTCGTCAGTAAAGCAAGCAGCTTCAGCTCCTGTCGTTTCATTATCAGCAGCAATAGCCCCGACATTTGCTGCTGTTCCTGTACCATCTAAGCCAGTACCGTCTGCCAATCCATCTTCTCCCGCATTGTCTGGTAGAAGTTCTATTGGTGGGGTATTTGTACCATTTGAGCTGAAGTATGGACAGACAAATAATAGAGCAGCAGATAATCTTAGACAGGCAAGAGCTATTTTAGAAGAAGCCAAAAAACATATTGAAGCTGGTCACTTAATGGTGGGTATCACTTACGGAGCTAATGACGGACAAAGACAAGCAATTCGTGCAGCTTATGGCGATGGTTCGACTCCTCCAAAATCTGGTACAGCTGGAATATATGAAGGTGGTGCTAATCAAGCAGAGGTGATGCTACTGGTGCATAAACTGATGGATGATGAGTTTAAGTCATTAAAAGATAAATTTTTTGTTCTACCTGTTACAACAGCTATGTATGGTAAGTATCGCAACGTTGCGGAAGCGCAAACCAACTTATTGGTTGGAGATGTTGAACATATTGAGAGTTTTTTAAAGGCAGGTGGAGTGGCGCTAGGTTGGCAAAATCAAGATAGTGTTGATAAGCCTAAAGCGTTAAAGTCAGCTGAAGATGCTGTTCAAAAAACTGATAATTTAGTTAACCAGACAGCTTTAGCCGCTGCTAAATCTAAAAAAGGTTTTGGTCCTTATGCTGTAGGTGGTGGCGTTATTACTGACGAAGGAGTATCTGATAGGCTGGTTGTCGTTCAAGAGCGTTTTGCAGAATTTGAAAAATCATACAGAATGGGTCGGGGTATTTCAGCGTCAGATGCGCCGTTAAAAGTAGAACAGCTGTCATCTACTAATGTTGCTAGGGATGGTGTATTTGTTGCTCCCGTAAAAGCGCCAGTCGCACCTGCATCACCAGCAGTAACAGCCCCAACATCTGTGTCTTCGTCACCATTGCCAGCGGATCTTTCAATGGTATCCCCATCCATCATTGCTTCCAGCAGTGCATCAATCCAGCCTCAGCCACTGGAAGGCGTGCAGCTTACAGACGATGATAAAATAATAAAGCAGGGGTCACAGCAGTCAGTAGCGGCATTACCTGTTGCTTCCGACGTCCATTCTGATGATAAAAAAAGAGATAATTTCTTAACGCCTGAACAGTTGCAAAAAATTACAAGCATTGCTTTTTCAGTCGCGGGTAAAAGAATTACGTTAGTCGCTAATCCACCGCTGCCTTCGGGAAGGACAGGCTCAAATTCAGTGACGGTTGATGTTCGTAGCGGGGACGATACATTAGGATCATTTGAGGTGCAAAGGCAAAGGATAATCGCTAAGGATGCGAACGTTGAGGTCGCTGTTGCGATGATTAGGGCATTTATGGCAGCTAAACCTGGTAAGAGGATTATTATTACCCCAAAAGATGGTGAAGCTTATGATCATTTTATGGTTGCTTTGAAATTAGCAGATTTAAGAAAAGAATTAGAAAGTAATAATGCAGATTTAATTATTAGAAGAGTTGATGATGGTCGGCCTGAGGTTAAGGAGAGTTTTAAGAGGGGAGTTGCTCAATCAGCAGCAATTGAGGATGTAGTGCAACCTGTTTCTGTAGAACAGCCTATTCTGGATCAGCCAAAAGTAAAAGATTTAGCCGAAGCTCCTGCATCAAAAGTTGCTTTAACAAAAGAAGAAAAATTAAATGCATTTGTAGAGAAGTTAGAAAAACGCCTTAAAGAGTATCCTGGTCAACCAATTGTTTTGCGCCCACAAAATGAAAGTCGTTATAATTTTGATCTGAAGGCATTAGCTGCATTATCAGCAAAACTTAGAGCTGCAGGAACTCCTTTATCTGTTCCATTTATCATTATGGGTGTTGGAAGTAAGGGCATGCAGACTGTTACACCATCTAACAGGTCAGGTAAAGATAAAAGCGCTGTGGCAACGGATTTAAGAGAGTATGAGCATAGGGTGTCAGAGGCAACAGTCACCTCACCCACGCCTCCTCATGCAGATTCTGTAGCAGATGTGTCCGCTATTCCAAATGCTACTGATGAAAGTAGTCGTTCTCTAGTAGACCAAAACAAAATAGGTGACGAATTAAGGGATATGGAAAAACCAGAGGAAGTTATTGATTATTTTATTGATGCTTTTAAAGAATTGATAAAAGATGGGGTATTAGATTTAACAGATGATAATACATTTGATGTTTATAAAAAAATAGTAAATCGCTACGCAGATACTAAAAACATGGCTGGTTTTAGTATGAATCCATGGCTGGGAGAGGAGCTGTTGGCTGCACTAGGAAGGCAGATGAATATTGATTTAGATTGTAAATTTAAATCTCAAGGTTTTAATTGCAGTTTCAGAAATAATGCATTGCCATTACCACGTCTGTGATAGTTTCTAGCAAGGCAACATTCAGTATTCATTATGGGTTGCTTCGCTACACTCGCAATGACGGTGTGATATAGTTTAATAAACGTCTCCCATACTAAGGATAGTTATCATGGAATATTTAGAAAATCGTACCTTCGAAGAAATCCAGGTGGGTGATACGGCTAGTCTTACGCGAACGCTGACGGAAAAAGACATCCAAGTCTTTGCTATTATGTCTGGTGATATTAACCCAGCTCATGTTGATGCTGAATATGCCAATAGTGATATGTTTCATAAGATCATAGGGCATGGTATGTGGGGTGGTGCCTTAATTTCGACAGTATTAGGCACACAGCTACCAGGACCCGGCACGATTTACGTTGGCCAAACGCTACGATTCAAACGTCCTGTTGCTATTGGCGACACGCTGACTGTTTCAGTCACTGCGACCGAAAAAAAACCAGAAAAAAATCGAATTAACTTTGCCTGTGAGTGTAAAAATCAAGAAGGTGACGTGGTGATGGAAGGCCAAGCAGAAATAGTGGCGCCCACCAAAAAAATTCGCCGACTTAAAATGGAAATGCCGCAAATTTCATTACGTCGTCCCAACTCATTGTTTGATAAATATATTGTACAAGCAAAAGAATTCGGTCCGTTAACGGCTGGTGTTATCTTTCCAGTTCATCCCAAAATTATTCAGGCTGTTCATGAGGCAACTAAAGCTGGCATGATTAAGCCTATGCTAATAGGGCCGGAAGGACAAATTAAGCAGGCAGCTAAAGAAGCAGAAATCGATATCAGCAGTTATGAAATGATTGATATTGAAAATTCACATATTGCCATCACAAAAGCAATAGAATTGGCACGTGATGATAAGATCGGGATAATCCTTAGAGGCGGCGCGACGAAGGATGATTTGCTACGCGCATTAAGCCGACACGAAAAAGGGTTAATGCTGGATCATCACATGAGTTATGCATTGGTATTGGACGTACCCACTTATCGTAAACCACTTATTTTATCGGACACTTTAATTAATATCGATCCCTCCCTGGATACAAAGCGCATTATTACCCAAAACGCCATTAATTTTTCTAAAGCATTAGGCGTTGAATTGCCTAAGGTTGCAATTTTGGCTGGTGTTGATACAGTGAGTAATGCCATGCGTTCAACAGTTGATGCATCCGCACTGTGTAAGATGGCAGATAGAGGCCAATTGCAAGGTGGTGTGTTAGATGGTCCGCTAACGTTTGATAATGTTATTTCTGCAGAAGTGGCAAAGGCTAAGGGAATACAATCGCCGGTCATTGGTGATGCAGATGTTATTATTGTGCCTAATGTCGAAACCGGTAATATTTTATCAAAGCAGTTAGAGTATTTAGCTGAATCTAGAAATGCAGGTTTAGTATTGGGTGCTAAAGTGCCTGTGTTAATGAGTCATATTAATGATATTCAGTTAAGCACGGTATCATGTGCATTTGCCATTTTGCAGAATGAATTTAGGAAGAAACAGTCAGACAAAATATTTTAAGGAGTTGTCATGAACAAAGACAAGGATAGTAACGCTAAAACAGATTTTACGGATTGGTATAGTTTGTGGCTAAAACAAAGCCGCGCCTTTTATGAATCTGCGAATCAAAACCTGCAAGGCATGTTTGATAAAAATGCCCATGTTAATCCTGAAGAGCATGCTGAAAAAATTCAAGAGTGGTTCGAAAGCATGAAAAAACAGTGGGATGTTGGCGCCTTGCCTCAAGACCAAAAAATATTTGCAGAGTATTGGCAAGATGTCGCTAAAACCTGCAATGAAGCCTGTGATATGTTGTTGCAAGAATGGATTAAGCGCTCAAAACAAAATGATCCTGTCAAAAGCATTAAAGAGTTATATGAAATGTGGTTGAATTGCTGCCAGAATATTTATCAACAATCGTTACAAAATCATTCATATCAAGAGGCGTATGGTAATTTTATGAATGCTGCGATGAAGTTTTGGAAGTCGTATAATCCGCAGGAGCCGAGATAGGCTGCTAGCACTGTCATTCCGAGCTACCATGACTGTCATCCCGAGCTACTACCATTGTCATCCCGAGCGTAGCGA
>JBAQCP010000237.1:0-2522 GCA_049294295.1 Gammaproteobacteria bacterium
GAGCGGCCGACACTCTCGAACCGTTCGCCCGGAGGAGACGCGTAGCGCCGTCTCGAAGGGCAACCTGCTTGCTATGAAAAACTCCACACATATTTCTAAGTAACCATTTGATATTTAGACTTTTTCTTCTACCCACTCATTTCACGCTATAATAAAGAATAAAAATAAGCAGCTCGAGGGTGGCCATGAGCACAACAAGAGACGCCAAAGAAGCCCGCAAACAAAGAGAAAAAGCAATGGCTAGCATTGCTGATTCTTTCGCGTCACTAAGCGCCACAGACATTGATAACTTAGCTAGTGGTGTTGCTAGTGATATCAGTTTGCCTGGTATACAAATATCCCGCCTAGGTGGCAACCTCATTCCTGTTTTTCGAGTTACCTCAGAAAATCATGCTAATATCAGTTTGATTTTAAGAGCACCTCCAAATGAAAGCGGACTCAATTTTGTGAAGATAGGCTCAACATTAAGATCCGATAAAAATGCGAGTGCTTATATTTCCAAAGAGTACCTATTAAAGCTATCTGACCGAGAAAATAATTATTTAGAATTATCCGAAGATTGTTCTCGTGGTGATTTAGAAGCAGTAGCAGCTCTTGGTAAGCAAGCGGCTGCTAGTAGCAAGAATTGGGAGCCTATGGCTCAATCAGCCTTGCAATATACTAAAAATATTTTAGAAATGATGGTTGAGTTAGAAAGGCGTGAAATTTGTTTCCCCGATATTAAGCCTGGTAACTTTATGTTAGCAGATGATGGTCGTGTGATGCTGTCAGATTATAAAACGCTTATATCAACAGCAGATAAAGAAAAAATTCATCTGTCTTTAATAAACGATACTGAAGCTTATCGATCGCCAGAACGCTTTAGAGAATACGACACCGTCAATCATTTTAAACCAGCCGATCTTTATCTTGAGAATCGCTACAAATTAGGTTTAGCACTTTATGAAATAGCAACTGGCGATAAGCTTGCGTTAGATTTGCAATATCGCAAGATAGATGAAGGTGTAAAGCATGAGCATGTCATCGATACTAATCACCCCGTATTTAAAACGGAAGCAGGTAAGCAAATACTTCCTGTTATTACAGAGTTAATGAATTCTCATCTGTATCAAAGAATTGGTACGCCTAATCGATCATTACAGTCATTTGCAGATGATATTCAAATGCCTGCAGTAAAAAAACAAGCAACAGCATCATCTAGTGCCTCCATGCTAAGCGCTTTTAAACAGCAAAAGCCAGCGCAAGACTTAAAACCAATTGCCGAGGCACATGCCTCACCCGATCGTGAAAAAAAACCAAAAAATCCATTAGTACGTGCTTTCAGCCAAGTATTTGCAAAAGACAAGATTTCCACCCCAAACGATGAACCTACGGCATCAGGACCGACAAAAAAAAGATAAAGGAGATGTAAATGCCAACCTTTGATGAGCTTTGTGCGGAGCTAAGAAAAAAAACAGGTGATATCAATTTGCCAGCTGCCATTAAGATCTTAGCAGATCTTCCTGATACGGAGATTAATAAGAAAGATAAGTTTGGTGAAACCTTATTGCATCTTGCTGCTAGAAAGGGGCATACCCAATTACTTGAATTATTATTAGAAAGAAAAGCAGATGATGTTATTACAAATCAGCAAGGCCATACACCATTGCATGTGGCCATTTTAGAAAATAGTGAAGAAGCGATTAGACGTTTAATCAGCGCACATGCAGAAATAGTAGAGACCCCAGATCGGGAGGGTGATGCTGCACTAGAATTTGCAGCTAAAAAAGGTTGCACAAAGGCGATGTCGGCCTTGTTTTCACCCTACGCAGGTAATGCTTCCACTTTTTTTACTTATGATAATACGCATCATGTTGGCGAAAATAATCATTTAAATAAAGCATTGATATTGGCTGCGACGTTTAATCGCCCAGATATTATTTCATTGTTATTGGATCATGGTGCAAATATTGAATATAAATCAGCTGGTTTGACCCCGTTGCAGCATGCACTAAAAAAATCACCCAAGGCAGTTGCCTTTGGGGCAGCAACAGAGTTGCTTGAGCGCGGTGCGATGCCAGAGGCAAATGAAAAATCCGCATTGGCATTTCTAGCTGAAAGAGCCTATGGTGAAAAAGTAGATGGTTATGCGGAGCTCGCTGAGTTGTTAATAGGGCGGGGGGCAAAAGTAGCGCTTGCATTGGCGATATTAAAACAGGATGAAGGGTCGTTTGATAAAGTGCAACAGGTGCTTTTTGATTTGCTGAGCACTAAGTCTCTAAGCAATACGATGTGACTTCTGCTGTCATTCCCGCGCAGCGCACCGCTGTCCGGTTAATCAAAATTCCTCGTCGTCCCGCGCGTAGGCGCGGGATCCAGGAAGGGGATGAGTCAATCAGATGGCTTGAGATTAAGCAAAAAAAGTTTTTTTGAAATATTTTTTACAACATTACGATGTTGCAGTGCTCTGGATCCCGCGCCTACGCGCGGGACGACGAGGAATTTTGATTAACCGGACAGCGGTGCGCTGCGCGGGAATGACA
>JBAQCP010000238.1:0-1668 GCA_049294295.1 Gammaproteobacteria bacterium
GCTCCATCCAGGCTACACATTTTAATCACTCACCTCAAAGATGGCCGACTGACATTAAGATATTTACTATCGTTTGCTCTTAATGTTTCTTCACTTTTAAAGAAAGAGAAAAATCCTGAAGCGGGTATTGCTAAATATTGCTGTGCTTGAAAGAAAGTAAGACTGTCCTCTTTCATTACTACGTGTATTTCTTCCGCTTTTTTAAGCAAGAGCTTAGGATCAAGATTCAGGGATATCATTTGTTCTTTCATCTTTTCTGCTAATAATATCCTCATCTCATTGTCATCTGTTAAGCTCATTAATCGTAATAAGCTGATTTCATGCGGATGGTCACCCATATACATTTTATAGCCTAGTGCGGCTAACTTTCGGTCTGCCCCCTTTGTCACTAGCATATTAACTTGATCCACATGGCCGCCCTGTGCATAGCCTTTTGCGGCGTCATCTTGATTTGCCCTGAACTCAGCCATTAAAAATTCAACCGACTCAACATCTCCCTGCCTAGCAAGTAGCTCGACAAGGCTATAACCATTTTGGGGTGTGTTGATACAAAAACCTTCTTCAACCATGCTAGTCAGCGCATCTTTATTTTTGTTTTTAGTTAAATGGTAAGCTGTATGGAAGAGTGTATTTTGAGGCATAAGACGGTTTCCTCTTTAGCAGAATTAAAAATTCAGGCCAAATTATAAAGCAAATTTCTGCCCATGCACAAAACAATGGGGACTAACCCATATGTTACTAATATTCCCGATCGGGAATATGCACCCCAGCAACAACCGTTTTTCAACAAAATGTTCCCGTGCGGGAACTTTCATTTGCTTTTTCGTTACAAAACAGCTAATATTACCGTACGGGAATATTAAAACGAGTATCTTATGCAAATGCAAACTCATTCCAACGACTACAATGCTAACGAAACCAGCTACAACGCTAAGGAAATTGGTAAGTTAATAAAAAAAACTCGGAAAAAACTAGGCGTTACCCAACGCAGCCTAGCATTAGCCGCAGGATGTGGTTTACGCTTTATTACTGAATTAGAACACGGTAAACCCACTTGTGAGCTAGAAAAAACCTTAACGGTCATGAAAACATTAGGCATAAAATTTACCCTGACAGAGAGCTAAACAATGACTAAAACATTAGATGTTTACTTTCATGGAAATCTAGCAGGCGAATTAATACAAGACCAGTATGGCGACATTAGCTTTACTTATGCCAACAGCTGGCTAGAGAATCCAAACGCCATCAAAATCTCATGCTCCCTACCCTTGCAAAAAGAAACTTTCCCTAAAAAAATCTGCGGAGCATTTTTTAATGGCATTTTACCGGAAGAGCAATCCCGGGAATTAATCGCTAAAAATTTAGGGATTAGTAGCAACAATGACTTTTCAATGCTAGAAAAAATTGGTGGAGAATGCGCAGGTGCGCTGTCATTTATAAAAGCCGGAAGCCATTTTGATACAAAAGATAATCATTACCTTAAATTAGAAGGTGGGCCGTTGCTAAAGCAGCGTTGCATAGACGTATTCAAGAATTAATTGAAGCGATATTGGCAGCAATACCTGTTATTGAAAAAATTCATCCTACTCAAATAAAGGTTGCGGAACTTATCCATAGCAGGTGCGCGGATTTTGCGAGGAGAATAAGCTAATTGTAACTGTATACGAC
>JBAQCP010000239.1:0-11638 GCA_049294295.1 Gammaproteobacteria bacterium
GCGGGAACCCATTTATAACGATACTTCTGCTGTATGTTTGAAATGGGTTCCCGCTTTCGCGGGAATGACAGTAGTGGCTCGCAATGACGGCAGTGACTCTATCCAGGTTACATCCACAATAAAATAAATTACATTATCTCATACTGTGGTCCGCTCCCACCTTCACTAGGTGTCCAGCGAATATTCTGCGTCGGATCTTTAATATCACATGCTTTACAATGAATACAATTACCATCATTAATCATTAACCGCGGCTCATTCTGCTCATTATGCAAAATCTCATAAACACCAGCAGGACAATAACGTGTTTCCGGCGCAGCATATTCTTTTAAATTAATTTCAATCGGCACTTGATGTCGATTTTTTAATTTTAAGTGATAAGGCTGATCTTCTTCATAAGCGACATGTGCTAAATATACCGACGTTGGTAAATCAAACGTGACTTTATTGTCATGTTTAGGATAAATAATCGGTTGACACTTATCCGCTTTTTTAAGTGTTTCATTATCTGACTTATGATGATGCAACGTCCATGGTGCACGACCCCTAAATAAATAGGTATCAATCGCTGAATAAATTAACGCAGGCCACAATCCAAAACGGAAAGCAGGGCGAATATTTCTAACCTTAGTTAAATCGTCCCAAACCCAACTAGCTTTTAAGTTGTCAGTATAATCAGTACACTCATGACTATCTGCTTGCTGCAAAATAGGGAGTAAACTCTCTGCTGCCACCATCCCAGATTTCATGGCATTATGAATGCCTTTAATCTTTGCAACATTTAAAAATCCTGCTGCATCACCGATGATCAAGCCGCCAGGGAAGGTTAGCTTAGGAATAGATTGTAAGCCGCCTTCAATAATGGTTCTGGCCCCGTAAGCAATGCGTTTGCTTTTTTCCAATAAAGGATAAATAGAAGAATGCGTTTTAAAACGCTGGAATTCTTCGTAAGGGTTCAAATAAGGATTTTGGTAATCTAAACCAATCACAAACCCAATCGCAAATAAATTATCGCCAAAATGATAGGCAAAAGAACCGCCATAGGTTTGGGTGTCTAACGGCCAACCAATAGAGTGCTGAACATTGCCAGGCTTATGGAGTTCTGGCGGTAATTCCCAAACTTCCTTAATACCCAACCCATAAGTTTGCGGATCTGCATTTTCTCTTAGGTTATAACGCGTAAATAAGGTCTGTGTTAATGACCCACGGCAACCTTCAGCAAACATAGTTTGTTTAGCACGTAATTCCATTCCCGGTTGGTAATTAGATTTTGGCTGACCATGTTGATCTAACCCTTTATCGCCTGTGATAATGCCGCATACCTGATCGCCATCATAGATAATTTCTGTTGCAGCAAATCCAGGAAAAATATTAACGCCTAAACTTTCAGCTTGTTCTGCTAACCAACGGCTAAATTGATCAAGACTAATAATAAAGTTACCCTTATTATGCATTTGCGGCGGCGTAGGTAAACGCCAAGATACATTTTTAGTTAAAAAACGAAATTCATCTTCTACCACAGATGTATGAGTGGGTGGCGACTTCTCTTGCCAATCAGGAATTAATTCATTTAACGCTCTGGGTTCAAGCACAGCACCCGATAATAAATGACCGCCTATCATGTCAGCTTTATCAATCACACAGATCGTTAGTTCCGGATTTAATTGGGCAAGACGAATGCTGGCTGCAAGACCCGCGGGCCCTGCTCCAATAATAACGACATCAAAATCCATGGTTTCACGCGTTGAACTCATTATTTATTTTCCTAGCACATTTCAATAGCAATAGCAGTTGCTTCACCGCCGCCAATACATATTGACGCAATACCTTTTTTAAGATTTTTTTTCTTTAAGGCATTCACCAAGGTCACAATAATACGCGCACCACTAGCACCAATAGGATGTCCTAATGCAATGCCGCCACCAAAAATATTCACTTTATCATGAGAAATGTTTAAATCATGCATCGCTGCCATATTAACAACTGCAAACGCTTCGTTAATCTCAAATAAATCGACATCATTCACTGACCAATGTATTTTCTTCATTAATTTTTGGATCGCATCGATAGGTGCTGTTGTAAATTCCGCAGGTGCTTTTGCATGAGAGCTATGCGCAATTATTTTTGCTAATGGCTTAATGCCTCTTTTTTCAGCTTCTGATTGCTTCATTAATACAATGGCGGCTGCACCATCTGAAATACAGCTGGCATTACCTGCAGTTACCGTTCCATCTTTTAAAAAAGCGGGAGTTAATTTAGGTAATTTTTCAGGATTAACGCTAAAAGGATGTTCATCTTTATCAATAATCTGCTCCCCTTGCTTAGTCTTAAGCGTAATAGGGATGATTTCATCAGCAAATGATTGATCTTCTGTTGCTTTCTTTGCACGTTCAAATGAAGCGAGTGCATAAGCATCTTGCTGCTCGCGCGTAAAGCCGTATTTTTTGACTGTTTCTTCAGCGAAGGTACCCATCGCGCGGCCTTTATCATATGCATCTTCTAGACCGTCTAATGTCATATGATCGAAGATTTCGTTTTTACCAAAGCGATAGCCTTGACGAGCTTTAGTTAATAAATAAGGTGCATTCGTCATGCTTTCCATGCCGCCGGCGACAATGATGTCACCTGAACCCGCGATTAAAGCGTCATGCGCAAACATGACTGCTTTCATGCCAGAGCCACAAACTTTATTTAAAGTCGTGCAAGGTGTACTGACAGGAATATTAGCTTTGATGGCTGCTTGCCTGGCGGGCGCTTGTCCTTGACCTGCCGGTAATACGCAACCCATGATGACTTCATGGATATCTGTTGGCAGGAGTGTGGCGCGTTCAATAGCTGCTTTGATAGCGAGCGCTCCGAGCTCATTAGCAGATAAATCTTTTAACTCGCCGCTCAAGTTGCCAAGTGGTGTTCTAGCAATGCTAACGATAACAATAGGATCTTGTTCCATGGGATTCTTCCTTGATATTTTTTCCTAGTCTAGCTTAATTGAATAAAATGCCAAGCCGTTATTTGCTAATCCTTTCATCCAGTTTTTCATTCTTGGATTTGTCTAAAGTTAGCAAAGCATGAATTTTGGCAAAATCTTCCTCATTTAAAACAAAACCGGCTTTTTTTAAAGCATCTTCAGGGTTTTTTTTAAAATTTTCACGAAATTCTAGGTTACTTTGCCACTCACTAAAGACCTCTTGAAGATTCGTCATGAGCGTCTCCCCTTTTGCTACTTATCCTAATAATATACCATATTTGACGATCTCACGATTTTTTATCATAATAATCAATTAGTTATATTTATTATTTTACTTAATGTTTCCTTAATGTGGCATCCATTATATTGGATAGAACAATCCCAAGGATGAGAGGCCTTAGTTTATGCGTTACCAAATACCTTCTTTAGAAGATATGCGCAAAAAACCTGCGGAGCTTAGTGCTGCATATCATAAAACACAAAGACGTGCTCTCATTGAGTTATACGACGCATTTGCACTGCATTTAAGCGCGTCAAATATATCTGAAATTGACGAACGAAAATTATTATTAGCAGGTCTTATCTTTTTAGAAGAAATAATTGGATCAGAATATGCATGGGGATCTGCAGCAATCAGTTCTTCTTGGTGGATAAAGCCATTGGGCGGCAGTCAATTAGCAACCGTATTGAGACAGTTATTAGAGCCGGCGAGAGACAATGTATTAGGTGATGATGAGCGTTTAATTTACATCAATCAGCTCTATCATTATATTCAGCAACAGCTAGGCAATGACGCTTCTTTAGGAAACAAAAGTAAAGCGGCCTGGATGGCTGATTTAATATTAGTACTAAAAAAATTAAAACAGCGTAACGATGATGAATTGAGTGCATTGCAAAAAAGTACACCTGCTCTTGAAAGTATAAGACAAGATATTGCAGCCTTAACACCACAATACCAAGTAGCAACGAGTTCTAGCTATTTTTGGAAACCAAGCAGCAAGCGTAAAAACTCATTGGCTTTTGTCGAATTTATTGTGCAATCCTATTCTAGTTTTTACAAAAACATAGAATTAATGTCGGCTGCAGAATATTGCCAAGCACAAGAAGTGTTGTCAGGTGCTGTTTTATTTAGTGCGATTAGAATTTCAAAAGAATATAAGGTTCATAGTCCCGAATTTAAAGAAGGTTGGGTTTATAATTCAGGCAGCCGGCTTTTTTCTTTATATTTAGGTGCATTAAATATTAAAGCTATCACAGAAATGGACCCTAATACGCAGATATTAAAATTAAGAGCTCTCTCTGTGCATCTTACGATTGTTTTGCAGGGTAATGCTCACGTCAATATTGAAAATCTCGAGCTGAAAAAAATACAGGGAAAAATTGAAGACTATATTCGCGAACAAGAGGAATTGGCAGCACAGCCAGGTTTCACCACACAAGCAATCTCTGCCAGCGTAGGCTTAGCAGCGAGACATGGCATACCTTTAATAATGGCAAAAGTCGTGACGACCGATTTAGTGATGCCTTTGTTAGGGCGTACAGTATTTGGTGTGCTATCAGGACCGATCGGTTTAGTGGTGTTTGGTGCAGGTAGTCTAATGATGACAGGCATTGATTGGTTAGCGCAAAGTACAGTGCTACCTCAAGCGAGAGCTGGGATATTTGCCTATGTTATAAATAAAATATCGAAAGCCATTGGTGATAGAGTGGCAGGTGCGGTTGTTGCAACAGGGAATGGTTTACAAGCACTAATGAGCCATGAACATTTACCTGATGATGATAGAATTTTAATTAAAGAATGGATTAAAACATTACTTACTTTGCCAGATGAAATATTTTCCAAAGAAGAAAAAAGTCAGATTAAAAAAATAGTCGGTGTGAAGCAAGATACTCAGCCAGAAATAACAAACATCAGAATATTATCTAAAAAGCATTAAGTGGGGTAGGTTAATGGCTGTTAGCAGAACTGAGAAAAAGGCAAGTAACTTTGGTCAAATTGATATTGTTTTAGATATTGATAAAACAATAGCGATTCCATTTGAGGATAGAGACCTTCCTAATAAACATGTCTTGAATTGGTTTAAAGAAAATAATTTATATATTCATGCAGTCACTGCACATCTTTTATATCCTGGTACGTTAGAATTTATAAGATATTTATTCTCTATTCCCAATGCTAATGTTCATTTTTATAGCGCTGGTGCTCAGTTAAGAAACTGTCTGTTTGTAAAAAAGCTGCTGAAAAGAGCGTTAGGCCAAGCTGAATATGAGAAAATTGAAGAAAAGACCTTAATTTTTTCTACTAGATGCGATGAAAATATTCCATACGCCAGAAATACTTACGCGGCTAAATATTTATTAGAATGTTTTGGTTTAACCGTGGACGCAAGTGATGATCCTACTAAAGTAAAAGATTTATATAGGCTTAAAGGAGGATTTTCACCAGATGCGTCTCTGGCTAATGTTATTTTAATTGATGATAATCCTCGTTATCTTGCCTCATGTGCGCAAGCATCTAACTTATTAATGGTGCCTAGATTAGAAGAGTTGTTTTATTCAGCTCCTGCTGATAAAACCCAAAATGGGTTAGATCATATCTACTATTTAACGGGATTGTTAGAACACACTATACAATTAGGTGGTGAATCACTTGCAGGCAATTTGTTTCGTATTCAGTTTGTAAGCAATGGTCCTATAAAGTATCACCCAATTGCTGATCAACTAGCGTTAAAAGCAGATTATTATTGTCGAGGTTTAGTGAGGCTGCGCCAAATTAATCCCTATTTAGACTTTTCACATATATTATTAAGAAGTGCTCATGATAGTATGTTGATGGAAGACATAAGTCATCAAAGTAAAGTGCGTGAAGCTTTTGCATTAGACTATAGCGCCCATGAAGAGCTTGAAGAAGATGATAATATATTTGATGTGACAACGTTAAATTTTAAACACTAACTGTTTTCTTTAAGACGGATAAAATTTTATTGTAATTTGGTTCTTCAGTGAGTTCATTCACTAATTGGGTGTAGATGACTTTACCTTGCTCATCGATGATAACCACCGCTCTAGCTAGTAATCCAGCAAGTGCACCATCTTTCAGTGTCACACCATAATCTTTACCAAAATTGGGGTGACGGAAGACCGAGGCGGGCTGTACATTATCTAAATGTTCAATCGAGCAAAAACGGTGTTGTGCAAACGGTAAATCGGCAGAAATACACAGAATCAATGTATTAGGTAGTTGATTAGCGATTTCATTGAAATGAATCATCGCGCTAGCGCAAGTTGGTGTATCTAAACTAGGAAAAATATTGAGAACAATTTTTCTGCCCAGATAATTATGTAGACTAATTTCCCCAAGATTTGTTTTAGTCACTATAAAATCAGGTGCTTGGGAGCCTATACTAGGTAATGTTCCTGCAGTCGTGGCGGGTAAGCCTTGAAATGCTACGTTAGCCATTTGATATCTCCATTCTTTCCCTATCCCTTAATGATACCAGATTGTGACAGGGTATACTAATAGAGTGAATCCAAATAACGGCTAGGATCTGATTATGCCACAATATTTAGTCCAAAAAACAATTAGTTCTGTGAATCGTCAAGATTTATTAATGGCGTTTCCTTGTTTTGCAAGTTTAACAGAAGAGCAAAGTCAGGCGTTATCTTCTCTGTGGGCAGAAGTCACTTATGAAGCACAAGAAAAAATTGTTATTGAACATGATTTAGTAGATAGCATTTATATTATCGTTAATGGTGAAGCAGAAGTCACTTACGAGATCGTCAATAAGAAAAAAACGGTTAATGTGCCAGTTGCGGTATTAAATACAGGTGAAGGCATTGGTTTGAACGACACGGGATTCTACTCGACAACAGGCAAGCGTACAGCGACAGTTACAGCGATGACTGATATGGTATTGCTGCGTTTGAGTTTAAAAGACTTATATGGATTTTTAAAACGAAATGACTTAGAACTATCAATGTATGCAGCATCTCAACAAATGATGCGCATGAATTTTATTAAGCAATCATTACCATTTTCTAAATTATCTCACGATCGCCTGAAATGGTTGGCAGAGCGCGTTGTTGATATGGATGTTGCAGCTGGCACCATTATTTTTAGCCAAGGTGAGCAGGGTGACTGTTGTTATTTGATACGTTCAGGACGCGTCGAAATTATTAATAAAGATGAAGAAAGCGGCGAGCGTCAATTAGCTGTACTAAAGCCACCAGTGCTATTCGGAGAAGCCACTTTAATTACACATACACCACGTAATGCGACGGCCAGAGCCTTAGAAAATTGTGAATTACTCAGTTTGCGCCATGAGTATTTATCAGAATTGCTGGAATCTGAAGATAATGTCGCTAATATGTTTATGACATTAATGGTAGATAGAAGTCTCCCACTCAAAAATCCAAATGTGACGGTTCATCAACGCACAACAGCAGATGGGCAAAAACTTAGTATTTTAAAAAATCCAGAAAATGGCAACTATTTTAAATTATCTGAAGAAGGCACCTTCATTTGGAAGCAATTAGATGGTAAGCATACTATGCAAGATATCACCCTGGCTCTTGCAGAAGATTTTAAAGTGTTTGCGCCTGATGTTGTCGCGGCGTTAATTTCCAAGCTAACAAAATCAGGTTTTATTGAAAATATTGATATAGAAGAAAAAGATGAAGCCAAGCTAAAAGGATTTTTTGGATTATTGCGAAAAGTATTAGCATTTAAATATGCTTTTGGTGATGCAGATCCTTGGATTACTAAGTTGTATCAGAAGTATATGCATTATTTTTTTAGTAAAACAGGTCAAATTATATTAGCTATTTTTGCAGTATGGGGCTTGGTTTCTTTTGCATTAAATACATCTGATGTTTTATTATTTTTTAGCGTTGAACATGCTAGTTTTTTATTATTATTAGGCTTAATCCCATTAAGTTTAATCGCTGTCGTATTGCATGAGTTGGGGCATGCTTTTGCTGTCAAAGCATTTGGGCGTGAGGTGCATTATATTGGCATTGGCTGGTACTGGTTTGGCCCAGTCGCTTTTACTGACACCTCAGACATGTGGCTTGCTACTCGGAAACCTCGCATGCTGGTAAATATTGCTGGCGTGTATGTTGATTTTCTGGTGGCGGGTAGCGCCTCATTTTTAATGTTTGCAATTCCTAATCCCTATATTCAAGGCATGCTGTGGATTTTTGCGTTGTATACGTATATTGGCGGTTTTCGCATGTTAAGCCCTTTACAAGAATTAGATGGTTATTACATTTTAAGTGATTGGGTTGAAAAGACTAAACTACGTCAAGCGGCTGTTATTTGGCTGGTAAAAACATTCCCTAAATGCCTGCGTAAACCTGCGTTGTTTAAACGATATAAAGCGGAGGTTAGCTACTGGGTGGCGTGTATCTTTTTTTTAATGCTGGTGACAATTCTTACCTTGTTAGTGCAAGCGTTTGTCTTGCAGGCTGTTGGTATTGCGTCGCCTAATCCTTATATTGCATTAGTGTTACCGTTTGTGGTGGTGTTGCTTTCTAGTTTGAGTATTATTGGGGATATTAGGAAGGCGGAGGAGTAAGGCGCGGTCTTTAGGAAGCTGTCATTCCCGCCTTCGCGGGAGTGACGATATAAAATCCTATTTAATCTTCATCGGCAAAATAACCAACTCTTTTCCAAGAAAATTCAAATTTCGCTGTAACGTAATCGCCGTTTCATTATGTAAAAATCGCGTCACAAAATTATCATGCTCAAAAATCAACTTACTAGAAAAGAAAATACAGCTTGGATATTTTTTATTAATAAGCTCAGCAAGGTTGGTTAACTCTTCCACTGTATCCGTTCCGAACGCAACATATCCTTCGGCCGCCATGCAATATTGATGGCAATAATCGACAAAATATTTTAAATTGCTATTTACTTCAGCTTTAAGCTCTTCCAGGCTGCTTTGACCGGCAAAGCTTTCGACATCAACAATGCCTGCACTTAAAAAGACAAAGTTATGAAAGTGGCCTGGGAACATACGAATAATATGCAATAGCGTATGCATCGCGATGCCTGGACTTTTACCTAACATAATGACAGCCGTCGGTTGTTTAGGATCTAGTGTTCCTGGGTGTAGTGGTAAATCAATGGGTTGATTTAGTTCAATATCAATACCCACTAATTTATTTTCAAAGTTGCGATAATAACGCTTGATCAACATACAAATAATAATAACCGTACAGGTCACGACAACCGTTAGCCAACCACCAGACTCAAATTTAGAAATAAGGGTAACTGCTAGAATACTACTGGTAATTAGAAAGGCAATAAATGAGAAAGATAAGCGCCAGACCCAATGAGGAGAGGCTTTTTTGCGCTGCTTGGCCCAATAAACACACATGCCAAATAATGATAATGAGAAAGTGACAAATACATTAATACTATACAAAACCACTAATAAAGATACCTGTCCATTGCACCATAGTAAAATGGCAATTGCAAAAATGCCAAATAGGAAGAGGCCGTTTTGAATCACTAACCGCGTGGACAAATGCCGGAAACGACTCGGCATCCAGCCATCAATTGCCATATTGGCAAGTACACTAGGGCCTGCTAAAAATCCTGTATTGGCCGCAACAAATAGCAGACCTGCTTCGAGCAACAAAGTTAATAATAAAACGCCGCCACCAAAGGTAGAGTCACCTAAAATAGCATGGAAAACGGTGGCATTTAATGTTTCACCGAGGGTTTGTTGGGGTTGCCATAATAAGAATAACAAAATCATACCTGATGCTGTCATGCTTAAGGAAAGAGCCATGTAGAACATAGTCCATTTGCCAGTCGCAACACGAGGCTCACGTAAGCGATTAACATTGTTGGAAACGGCTTCAAGTCCAGTATAAGTACCACCACCTAAAGAGTAGGCATGCAATATTAGTGCAAGTACCGGCATCCAGCCAATTGCTTTAATGGTAGTGCTGGTTTCATCTAGCGTATTAGGAATAATGAGCGTCAAGCCTTGGCGATGGGCAAATATGCCATATAAAATAAGCGTGACGTGTAATAAAAAGAAGCCTAAAAATATAGGCAATAAAAATTTAATGGATTCTTTCATGCCGCGCATATTCAGCAATAAAAGTAAAAAAATCAGGCCGACTTCGGCTACTAACTTATAGCTTAACAGGCCTATTGGTAAGAGACTAAAAAAAGCATCCATTGAGCTAGCGGTAGAAACTGCGATGGTGAGTGCATAATCGACAATTAACGCAGCACCTGAGACGAGTCCCACATGTGAACCTAGTAGTTGAGAGGCCACTTTGTAGCCCCCACCGCCGCTAGGAAATAATTCAATGACTTGGTTGTAACCAATCGAGATGACAAAAATAGTAATCGCGGTTGCAATGGCAATGTATAAAGCAAAATGGCTATGGCTGCCAAGCGCGAGGTAAGCTTCTTGAGGGCCATAACAAGAAGAGGATAAGCCATCCGCACCCAATCCGACCCAGGCTAAAAAAGCGACCAAAGATGCATGTCTTAAAATATTGGGATGAAATGGATTCAGTGGGCCGCCAACAAGCAAGTTTTTTAATTTTCTACCTAAAGCCATACGACATCCTTGTCCAGCCCCGCGTTTGCGGGGCGAATACGATTATTTTAACTGAGTATTTTTTTGAAGACGGGCAATACGTTGTGCTAAAGGTGGATGGCTAGAAAATAAAGCTAACCAGCTGCTATGCTGCGAAATTTTTAAAGCGGCTAGAGAGGGCGCTCTGCTATCTTCAACATCGGCAGTACCTTGTAAGCGTCTTAAAGCGGCAATCATGTTGTCTTTACCAGTTAAGCGGGCGCCGCCATTATCTGCTCTATATTCACGCCAGCGGGAGAATGCAGCGACTAATATGCTGCCTAATAAAGTGAAGACAATATCAAACACAAATGTTAATGCGTAAAAAGTCATATGTGAAAATTCACCTTCTTTTTCATCTCCACGAGACATCGCAATAGAAATTGCATAAGCAACTATACGAGATAAAAACATAGCAAAGGCATTCACAACACCCTGAATTAACGTCATGGTGACCATGTCGCCATTGGCAACGTGAGAAATTTCATGGCCGAGTACCGCTTCAATTTCATTGCGGTTCATGCCGCTTAAAAGGCCAGAGGAGACCGCGACTAAGGAATTATTTTTGGATGGACCGGTTGCAAAGGCATTCACTTCCGGCGAGCTGTAAATACCCACCTCAGGCATTTTAGTAATACCTGCTCGCTTAGCTAAACCATATACGATATCGATTAAAAAAGCTTCTTGTTGTGTTGCGGTTTTAGGATTAATAATCACAACACCCATTGCCATTTTAGCAATGAATTTAGACATTAATAAGGAAATAAACGCACCACCCATGCCCCAAATAGCACAGAAAAAGACAAGTTGTTCGTAGTTGATTCCGTAGGCTGTTAAGTAAGAGTTCAGCCCGAATACGCTAGTAATAATGGAAATGGTGGCAATAACTAACACATTGGTTAGTAAAAATAAGAACACTCTTTTTAACATATGATTACCCTCAATTGATGGGTATATTATATGGGTTTTAAGGCTGGGATTATAGTCTTATCCCTTAAAATGTGGTTGGGTAGTGAGTGTAGCCTGGATGGAGTAACTGCTGTCATTGCTAGCCACTACTGTCATT
>JBAQCP010000240.1:0-7014 GCA_049294295.1 Gammaproteobacteria bacterium
CTAAATTGACCGATTCCTGTTTAAACTCGGCTGTATATTTTCTATTCTGTCTTGCCATTTTAAACACCTCTTCATTATTACTCGTAAGTTTAACAAATTAGTGTCTACAGGTGTGGGGCAAGATCACTAATACATTCGTCTGAGGATTAACATAAATAGTCTCAACAGCCCCCCAACCAGCTTGATTGACAAAATGATAGCCCAAGCTCTCTAATCGTCTTTTCGTCAATGCAGAAAAAGCAAACGGCTCCATATCAACTAGATTGGGCTCTCCCTGGTAATGAAAGCGAGGCATATTAACGGCATCTCGCAGAGACATATGGTAATCCAGCATGTTCACAATGGTTAATAGGGTAGAGGTGATAATCCTGGGCCCACCCGGACTGCCCAGCACCATCACCACGCTGCCATTCTTCATTATAATGCTGGGTGCCATAGAGCTTAATGGTCGCTTAGCTGGTGCAACAGCATTTTTATTCCCTTGTACTAATCCAAATTTATTAGCCTCTCCAAGCATTGTTGTGAAATCATCCATTTCATTATTCAAGAAAAATCCCGTATTCCCTGCCATGATGCCGGCACCAAAAAAACCATTGATGGTATAAGTGACAGCAACCGCATTCCCATACTTGTCCATGACGGAATAATGTGTTGTGTCAGTTAATTCTTTTATTTGAATGGGGGTATTTGTAGGCTTAGAAAATCGATTATTTAAAATATCTAAACTAATTTTTTTGGCATATTCTTTGGATAGTAGTTCTTTGGTTGGATTCTTTATAAAATCAGGATCACCTAATTTATTATTTCTATCATCAAATCCATGATGCATCGCTTCAATTAATAAACGATTGCTTTCAACGGAATCTCTAGTTGTTTTATTTAACGAAAAATTTTCTAAAATATTTAGCATTTCACATAATATCACTCCACCCGAGCTAGGCGGTGGTGCTGATAAAATATCATAATGATGATATTGACACGTAATTGGTTTCGTTATTTCTACTTTATATTGTTGAAAATCGCTTAACGTTAATAAGCCACCATATTGTTTACTTTGTTTGGAAATTTCTTTTGCTATTGGCCCAAGATAGAAATAACTAGCGCCATGATTTGATATCTGTTGCAGCGTATTGGCAAGTTCTAACTGAACAATGCGTTGGCCAGATTTAAATGGCAGACCTTTTTTCAAAAAAATATTAGCCACATTCGCTTGGCTTTTAAATTTAGGTAAAAATTTCGATAGCTGGTCAGCATCATAAGCCGTCACAACATATCCTTGCTTTGCTAGTTGAATAGCAGGGGCCATAACTTGCTTTCTCGTCATCGTGCCAAATTTTTTCAAAGCCGTTTCAAATCCCAGTACGGTTCCTGGTGTTGCAACGGCTTGATAGCCGATTGTGCTCGCATTTTCATTACGGGTTTTAGTAAACATATCTTCACGGGCTAACAAGGGGGCTTTTTCACGAAAATTGATAAATACATTTTGGCCATTAGCTAAGTGGATAGTCATAAAACCGCCGCCGCCAATATTGCCACAGCAAGGATAGATGACTGCAAGGGCATAGCCGACAGCGATGGCTGCATCAATTGCATTGCCACCAGCGCTTAGGATATCCGCACCAATATTAGATGCAATTTTTTTCTCGGATACCACCATTCCTGCTGTGTAAGCAAAGCTATTAAGGTGATAGATCAGTAACGCAAAAATAAAGACGGGTCGAAATATCTTCATTAATAAAAATCCTTATACAATTCAATAAGATATCCAAATTAGGCGGCACCCAAACAATAGTCAAATTTTGTGTTAAAATAAAAGCTTAAACTTAATTTTTAATTCTGCATCATTTTTATAAATGATTTATAAGTCAAATAATTAGAGGATCTTACCATGAAAATATCAGCATTAGCCAAACTAACTCTTATACTACCTTTAATTGCTGTTTACACACCATCATTTGCACAACAAGTTGATGAAGTAAACCCAATTACCTCTGAAGCTATGACCCACAAGCCAAGTGCACGTGATATGAAATTAACTTCACATGATGATGCTATCATCGTTAAAAGCATCAAATCACATCTCCATAACAGCAAAACACTTTCAAAATTAAAAATCGATGTTAAATCAACTGATGGTAATGTGCTATTAGTAGGTAATGTTGATTCTGACAGTCAAGCTGGTTCCATTGTCGAAATAGCTCAATCTATCGTTGGCGTTAAAGATGTAGACGCTAGCGGCATAAAAGTAAAAGACAGCTCTCAACCTTATGCTGATATGGTCATTACAGCTAAAGCAAAAGGGTTGCTATTAAGAGAGAAAGTATTTGGTAAGAAAGATGTTTCCGCTGTTAATTTAAGTGTGGAAACAAAAGATGGCGTTGTTTACTTAACAGGTGCCATTGAGAAAAATGTACAAATTGAAAATGCTATCAAGATCATTCAAGGTATCAAAGGTGTTTCTAAGGTTGAATACAATATCAAAAAAGTAGAAACAACCAACTAAAGGTGTGGCCCGGGTAACTGTAGGGAGCCCGGGTTTCATTAATTGGAGACAACCGTGAAGGATAACCATCTAGACCACTTATTTAATCCTCGCTGCATTGCTGTCATCGGTGCTAGCAACCGAAAGAGTTCGGTTGGAAAAAAAGTATTTTCAAACATTCTAAATGGTAATTACTTGGGAAAATTATATCCCGTCAATCCTAAGCATAAAAAAGTTCAAGGTCGAATTTGTGTACCAAGCGTTAATGACATTTCTGATGAAGTGGATCTTGCTATCATCACAACACCAAGATCAACCATCCTCCAGATCATTAAAGAATGTGCCGAGAAAAAAATTCATGCAGCTATCATTATTTCAGCAGGATTTAGCGAGAAGGGTAGTGAAGGTAAGCTATTAGAAAAATCTATATTAGAGCTTGCTCATCAGCATAATATTCGTATTATTGGGCCAAACTGCTTGGGTGTCATGCGTCCGCATCTGAATTTAAACGCAACATTTGATAATAGTAATGTCGATGCAGGTCCTGTTGCCTTAATTTCTCAATCAGGCGCCATTTGCGCTGCCATCTTAGATTGGGCGGTCACTAGAAAAATTGGATTTTCTTCTGTGATTTCTATAGGCAATGCGATGGACTTAGATTTTGGTGAGATACTGGAATTTTTAGCTAACGATCCCAAAACTGAAAGCATTTTACTTTATATAGAAGGCATACATGACGCCGCCAAATTTATGCACGGATTGCACTCAGCTGCTTGCATAAAGCCTGTTGTTGTCATTAAAGCCGGTAGAAATAGCCAAGGATCACGTGCTGCCCATTCGCATACGGGTGCTTTAGTGGGTAGTGATGCTGTATTTGATGTCGCTTTACACCGATGTGGCACTGTCCGGGTAAAAACGATTAAGCAATTATTTGCTGCTACAGAAGTTCTTTCTAGCGGTTACCAAACGCAGGGTAATCGTTTAGCTATTATTACTAATGGTGGCGGTGCAGGTGTGATGGCTGCTGATAAAGTCGCTGAATTAAATATCCAATTAGCAGAGTTAAATGAGAATAGTTTATCTAAATTAAATGACGTACTGCCATCTTCCTGGTCACATCAAAATCCTATTGATATTATAGGTGATGCACCACCTGAACGCTACCATGCAGCCTTAAATGTCTGCTTAAAAGATGATAATATTGATGCTATTTTAGTCATGCTAGTGCCTGTTTCCATGACAAATCCATATCAGGTTGCAAAGCAATTAATTGTTGATGCAAAAACAAATGGTAAACCCATCCTTGCTTGCTGGATGGGAGATAAACAGGTGAAATCTTCGTGGCAATTATTCGCAAAAAGCTATGTTTCATGCTTTCAAACACCAGAAGAAGCTGTAGAAGCTTTTTCATATATAGCGGATTATCATCACAATAAAGAATTATTATTGCAAACACCTAAAGCCTATTTGCTGACACCAAGACCAAACATAGCAGATGCCAGAAAGAAAGTAGAATCTGCCTTGGCTACATCTAAAAAAATACTCACTTCTATCGAAACAAAACAAATACTAAAAGATTTCTATATACCAGTAAATGAAATAATTGAAGCATCCACTGCAGATTCAGCTGTCAAAGCTGCCAATAAATTGGGTTTTCCTGTCGTTATGAAAATCAATTCCCCTGATATTTCTCACAAAAAAGATGCTGGCGGGGTCATGTTAAATCTAAATGGTAATGCAGAAATAAAAAATGCATTCGAAAGAATTATCTCTAATGCTAAACAATTTATGCCGGATGCAAATATATTAGGCGTAACTGTTGAAGCTATGTTTAAAAGTGATAATGATAGAGAGCTCATGATCGGTGTAGCAAGAGACAAGGTGTTTGGGCCCGTTATTAGTTTTGGAGCAGGCGGCACTTATGTAGAAATCATGAAAGATAACGCACTAGGTTTGCCGCCACTTAATGCATTCTTAGCAGAGAAAATGATTACTAAAACTAAAATATATAAAGCACTGGGAAAATTTCGTAATATGCCTCCCGTCGATCTAGATATTTTAGTAAATACCTTATTGCGTGTATCCGAGATGGTTTGCCATTTGCCCGAAATGATTGAGATGGATATCAACCCCTTTACCATTAATGAAAAAGGTGCTGTTGCACTGGATGCTAGAATGGTTATCGCTCAAACGTCAGCATCAGCATTGCCCTATGGGCATATGGTTATCCGGCCTGAAGATGAATGACTATTTTAATTATCTTTCACAAATATGCCTGCTCGATATTCATCGAATGCTATTCTCAACTCTTCTTGCGTATTCATCACAATAGGTCCATACCAGGCAATAGGCTCATTTAATGGCTTACCAGAAATTAATAAAAATCTTACAGACTTATGAGTAGTGGTAATTGAGATGCTATTACCATCTCGCTCATAAAGTGCCAGTGTTCCATTACCACAAGCACAAGGTGGCTTCATATCAAAGTAATTAACGCCACCGGCATCATGTGCAAATAATTCTCTATCACAATCAAAATAAGCTTCACCATCGATGACATAAGCAAATACGGTATGACCGTCTGTAACAGAATAAGTAAACGTTTTGCCGGTAGGCAGCTCTACATCAAGATAGGTAGGGTCGGTCACAATATCCTTTACCGGACCTTTAACACCTTCAACTTCACCTGCGATTACCCGAACAAACGCACCTTGAATTGTGTTTACCACAGGAATTTCATTACGTTTAATGCCTCTATATCGTGGAGGCATCATTTTATCTTTAGCAGGGAGGTTGGCCCATAGTTGAAAGCCTAACATTTGTCCTTTGTTATTTCCTTTAGGCATTTCTTGATGAATAATGCCGCTGCCAGCTGTCATCCATTGAATATCACCTGAAGAAATATCACCTTTGTTCCCCATGCTATCGCCGTGTTCTATATCACCATCCAATACATAGGTGATAGTTTCCATGCCGCGATGAGGATGCCATGGGAAACCGGCTAGAAAATCAGCTGAATTTTCTGAGCGGAAATCGTCTAATAATAAGAAGGGATCAAGTGCGGGTAGATCATGATTACCAAATGCTCGTCTAAGATGAACGCCTGCACCCTCAATAGTCGGCTGGCTTTTCCATACCTTTTTTATTTTGCGAGGAACAGCAATCTTATCCATAAATCGCTCCTTAAAACATTATGCTATCATATCCGTAAATATAGCCCATATTTAATATTTCCCTAATAAATCAATGAAATATTCTATTAATATAGATCCTAATTATTACCTAGTCGAGGCGTAGTTTTATGCTGTCAAATCATAGCATTAAAGTAATTGATATCCCTTTCCTTCCTAGAGAAATTGATGCAGCTATATTAGATGAGCGTGGCCTGCTTGCAAGCGGCGAAGAATTAAGTAAGGTTTCATCTATTCAGACTACGTCAGCAAAGTGCCACAAACTATCTAAAAAAACATACCAATTAAAGCATGCATTAATAACCACCCCAGGTGCTTTGTTTGCCATTAGCGGCAAACAAGGAACGGCAGGTAAGGGGAACGAAGGAAAAGTAAAATGGGTTCAAAATACTCATACAGGTACTTGGTCTGCCATGAAAGTACAAGCCTCTAAAAATTCTCTATGGGGAAATGATATCTCATATTTGGACAGGATAGGGGAGTTAGTGAAAGAGAATGATGAGCATGTCAAATTTCAATATCGTGGAAAAAGAAGTGTTATCAAGAAATGTTTCCTTATGCAAGGAAAGCCTGGTATTAGCCTATATGATTACATCAATGAAAAGGTAAATAATAATCTAATTTTAAACTTAAAAATTATAGCTAATATTATAGCTGCCTGTCAGCGACTAAAAGATCAAGACATTTTTCATGGCGACATAAAATTAGAGAATATAATGCTAGATCCTGCTAACGCAGAAATAGCCTTAATCGACTATGGTTTTAGTGAGAATCTGGATGCTAACAAGCAATTTGAAAAAATACCTAAGGAACTAAAAGGTACCGCTAAATATCTGGCACCAGAAATACTTATTCGCTATAAAGATATAGCCTTAACAAATTCTACGTTTGCTCAACTAATAACAATGTTGCATCTTAATTTATCTGAAAAGGTAAATACATTGTCTCCTGAACAAGTAACTATGTATTCCATTGGAATCATAGCAGCAGAGCTGTTGAATTTTATGGATCTAGATAACTTACCATCATTAAATAGAGCAGGAAATATAGCGTATTTAAGCATGGATACAACTATGCTGGACCAGCTTGTCGATTTTGTTTTAAACATGATAAATATTAACCCTGGCATGCGTCCTAGTTATCAAATGGCTACAAGTTTCTTCTCTGATTTTTCCAGCAAATTGAAAGATGCAAATAATGCATCACCATTAAGCGAGCTATGATCGAATCTTGTGTACAGAGGTAAATTGACGAATTAATTAGGCGGTGTATCCTCATTAACTGACGAAGGTTAATGGATAAATCCAAGAGGAACACCACCATGGGCAAAGATAATGTTAT
>JBAQCP010000241.1:0-20373 GCA_049294295.1 Gammaproteobacteria bacterium
GCGCTATGCGTCTCGAAGGGCAACCCACTCGCTATAGCCGCATTCAATTTTTACGATATATCCACAACCGCTTCTGCTTTTAACATAGCAGTCACATCATCTACATTCAGTGCTGTTCGACTAAATACGGCTAGTTGAATAATCCCTAAACTAAACGCAGCAATCACAACAAAGTCCCAACCAAATGGTAAAATATGATGTCCACCAAATGAACCAAGATAAGAAATAATGACCAATCCAGATAAATAAGGGATGATCCATAACGCTGACAATAATTCATGCTTCTGGATTTTCACGCTACCGCGCAAATAGGCAGCTAGAAAGCAAGCTAAACCAACTAGTAGCGTAATTGCTAACTTAGAAATAGTCTCCCAACCCGTCCAATAGCTAAATAAATTGCAGCAATAAAAGGCTAATGCACAAATAAAATTAGCGGCAGGCAATCTAAATGGTCTTTCTTTTTCGGGTAATGTTTTGCGTAAACAAAGCAGCGCTATAGGGCCCATCGCATAAGTGATCACCATAGCAGAGACCATAAAGTTCACCATCGCTTGCCATCCGGGCAACGGAAGGAAAGAAAGCATTCCTAACACAAAGTTGGCGCCAATTGCCCATACAGGGAAGCGTTGGCCATTTAAACGAGAGAAAATCTTAGGCACATAACCAATGCGGCTCATGGCATATAAAATGCGCGCCGTCGATGTTACGTAAATTAAACCAGCACCTAAGGGAGACACAACAGAATTCACGTATAGTAATTTAAGCAACCAAAATAAACCGATACCGGCTGCTAAGCCAATAAAAGGCCCTGCGTCTCCTGTAAAATTGAGACTTTGCCAACCCTGTTGAATCGCTGAAGAATCCAATGCACCAATAAAACAGGCTTGTAATCCTAAATAAATAAGCAAAGAGGCAATCACGGAACCTGCTGTACTTAATGGAATAGCGAGTTTTAAATTTTTTGTTTCACCTGCAAGCTCTACACCGCTCTTAAAGCCATTAAACGCCATCACAATACCACCCGTGGCAATGGCACTAAAGATTGCTTGTAATCCAGCAGAAGTGCCTAATGAGCTCCAGGCACCGTTAAAATTACTGGCATGAAATTGTGTGCCGGCGATAGCGAAGATCGTTAGCAAAATAATGCTGAACTTAAAGACAAAAATGACAAAGTTAAAACGCATTAATCCGCGATAACTAAGAATATTAATTAAGCAAAGCGTAAACATTAAAATGCCTGCCCACGCATAACCCCAAGCATCCATCACCATCGAGCCATGGGCTTCATGCATCAGCGACGTGAAATATAAAGAGGCGTATTGCAATACCGCCTGTACTTCAATCGGTGCCATTAATAATGTCGTAATCCAAGCAATCCAGCCTAAAATAAAGCTAGCAAAGGCACCGTGACTTAATTGCGGAATATGAGCCGTACCGCCTGCAACAGGCAGCATGGTGGATAGCTCAGCAAAGGTAAAAGCAATTAAAATGACTGCAAGACCTGCAATTATCCATGAGAAAATAGCGGCAGGTCCGGCAATTTTGGCGGCATACATGGGCGCAAATAACCAGCCAGAACCAATAATGCCATTCAAACTCAACATGAATAATGTAATAGGCGAAATTCGCCTTGAAAGCTGCTGGCTCATGCAAAACCTCGTAATGTGACTATAAAATCTACAGTGCTGCTGTCTCTTTATTATTTGCAACAACGGCTGCTTGTTTTGCTTGTAGCTTAGCTTGATGACGATCGACTGAATATTTAGCTTCTTCAGCAGTGACGACATCAGCAGGTTGTCCATCGAGATCTACGCGAGTGGCACCCACGACGACGCTGCGATGATAGCTAGCAGTGTTCACATAATACGCTAAACTTTTGACCATGCATGCTTTATCTTCGGTCACTACGTTTTCTAACGTGCTTAAACGCTTCACTAAATCTTGTTTAATGCCTTTTTTCAATGGCTTAACGTCATTCATTGCCCTGAAACATTCTGGGAAATAAGCCCTTAATAGCTCGACACCATACTGAGCATGTTCTAACCATTTTGGTTTCGCTTTTTGTGCTTTTTCAGCAGGGCGAAAGGGTTTTTTAGGCTTTGGTTGTTCTTTTACTTCCTTTACGAGGAGCTTGTCAGATAACTGAGACGCAACCGCTTGTAACTGTTCTTTTAAACTTGCATTTGTCATTTAACACAAACTCCATCACGAGATAGACAGACATACCGAAAGGGTACTTTAAAGAGTTATCAGTTTTAAATCAATACAGGCTACATCATTAGGCAACTGTGCCGTCATTGCGAGCCACTACTGTCATTCCCGCGAAAGCGGGAACCTATTTATAACGATACTTCTGCTGTATGTTTGAAATGGGTTCCCGCTTTTGCGGGAATGGCAATAGTAAGCGTCAAGCAACGTGCTCTCACAATAACGGCAGCCCTAGCCCCTGCTACTTAACACTTCTCAATCAATTCAAACCCAACCAACTCCCACAATGCATCAGATTCAATAAATGCCTTTGCCTGCTTAATATCCGGCGCAAAATATCTATCCTTATCATAAAAAGGAATCAACACACGCACTTTCTGATGAACAGTTTCTAAAATAGCAGATGTTTTTAGCGGCCGACGCAAGTCTATCCCCTGACAAGCAGCTAATAATTCAATACCAATAATCCCAGCCGCATTTTCAACCATATCAAACAAACGTCTAGCAGCAAATGTTGCCATGCTCACGTGGTCTTCTTGATTTGCAGACGTTGGCAGACTATCTACGCTTGCAGGATGTGCTAAGGATTTGTTTTCACTAGCAAGTGCTGCCGCCGTGACTTGTGCAATCATAAAGCCAGAATTAATACCTGACTCATGGACTAAGAAAGCAGGCAACCCGCTAAAATTTGAATCGACCAGTAATGCAATTCGTCTTTCAGCTAATGCAGCAATTTCTGCAATACTAATGGCCATTGCATCTGCTGCAAAGGCCACGGGTTCCGCATGAAAATTACCGCCAGAAATAATTTCTTCTTGCTCTGCAAAAATCAGGGGATTATCAGAAACCGCATTCGCTTCCGTGATTAATACGGCATGTGCATAACGTAATTGCATTAAGCAGGCACCCATTACCTGCGGTTGGCAGCGTAATGAATAGGGATCTTGTACCTTCTCGCAATCTTTATGTGATGCCTGAATGTCACTATCACCTAATAAATTGCGTAAGATAGCAGCAGTTTGAATTTGTGCTGCATGGCCACGCACTTCTTGAATACGTTCATCAAAAGGCTTGTGACTGCCGCACGCTGCTTCTACTGATAGCGCACCAGTGACTAATGCTGAGGTAAAAACATTTTCGGCAGCGAGTAAAGCAATAATAGCTAATGCAGTTGATACTTGAGTGCCATTTAACAATGCCAACCCTTCTTTTGGTGCTAATTTAATAGGCTCAAGGTTAGCAATTTTTAATGCTTCAACAGCCGATATGATTTTATTTTTATAACGTGCTTGACCTTCCCCAATTAATATTAGGCTTAAATGAGCAAGTGGCGCTAAATCGCCAGACGCACCGACTGATCCTTTAGCAGGAATACAAGGATAAATACCGGCATTAAATAATTTTATTAATGCTTCAATTGTTTCTCTGCGTACACCAGAAAACCCACGAGCAAGACTGTTAATTTTTAATGCTAAAATTAAACGAACAATTTTATCACTTAGTAATTCTCCGATGCCAGCTGCATGAGATAAGACAATACTGCGTTGCAATAATTCTAAATCTTTAGCGGGTATTTTTTTGTTAGCGAGCGCACCGAAGCCCGTGTTAATGCCGTAGACAGTTGCATCATCGGCCAGGATTTTTTTAATGATGTTGACGGATGCTTCAATGTTGGCGTAACACGTGGCGTCTAAGCTTAGCGTAGTTGATTCTTGTAACAAGGTTCTAATGCCTTGGTAGGTCAGTTGTCCGGGTGTTAGTATGAATTCCATTAGATTTTTCCTTTATGGGCATGTATTTTTAAAGCTGTCTTAGCGAGTGGGTTGCCCTTCGAGACGGCGCTACGCGCCTCCTCAGGACGAACGGTTCGAGAGTGTTGGTCGTTCGCCCTGAGGAGGCGCGTAGCGCCGTCTCGAAGAGCAACCCACTTGCAATAGTAACAGTAAGATTAAACGCTCACTTCACCATCGGCAGCTTCAATTTCTTTTCTTTTGCACATTCAATCGCAATATCATAACCCGCATCCGCATGACGCATGACACCCGTCGCAGGATCATTAGTTAATACTCGGTTCAAACGTTCTGCAGCCGCATCACTACCATCCGCTACAATCACCATACCTGCATGCTGAGAAAAGCCCATCCCAACACCACCACCGTGATGTAAGCTCACCCACGTTGCGCCACTCGCACAATTTAATAAAGCATTCAAGAGCGGCCAATCTGAAACAGCATCCGATCCATCTTGCATGTTTTCTGTTTCTCTATTGGGACTTGCGACAGAACCGGAATCTAAATGATCTCGTCCAATCACAATCGGTGCTTTTAACTCGCCATTTTTAACCATCTCATTAAATGCTAATCCTAAACGTGCACGATCACCCAAGCCTACCCAACAAATGCGTGCAGGTAAGCCTTGAAAATGAATACGTTCTTTGGCCATATCCAACCACTGATGCAAGTGTTTATCATGCGGCAATAGTTCTTTCACCTTAGCATCCGTGCGATAAATATCTTCTGGATCACCAGATAAAGCAGCCCAACGAAATGGTCCTATGCCACGACAAAATAAGGGACGAATATATGCAGGCACAAATCCAGGAAAATCAAACGCATTCTTAACGCCAGTTTCTAGCGCCATTTGTCGAATATTATTACCATAATCAACTGTTGGAATACCTTGTGCATGAAAATCCAGCATAGCTTGTACTTGTATCGCAATCGATTGCTTAGCCGCTTCTACCACTTTCTCAGGATGACTGCGGCGTAATTCTTCTGCTTCTTTCAGCGTCCAACCACTAGGTAGATAACCATTTAATGGGTCATGAGCGCTGGTTTGATCTGTGACTAAATCTGGTTTAATGCCGCGTTTGACTAACTCAGGATAAATATCTGCCGCATTACCTAATAAGCCGACCGAAAGTGGTTGCTTGGCTTCACAAGCTTGAGTAATAAGCGCAAGTGCTTCATCTAAATTATTAGCTAGCTTGTCAAGGTAACCTGTTTCTAAACGACGTTCGATACGTTTAGGGTCACACTCCACCGCTAACATAGAAGCACCAGCCATGGTTGCTGCTAGTGGTTGCGCACCACCCATGCCGCCTAATCCTGCCGTTAAAATCCACTTATCATTTAATTGCCCTTTAAAGTGCTGTCTGCCCGCTTCACAAAAGGTTTCATACGTTCCTTGCACGATGCCTTGGCTGCCAATGTAAATCCAAGAGCCCGCTGTCATCTGGCCGTACATCATCAAGCCTTTTTTATCTAACTCATTAAAATGAGCCCAAGTAGCCCAATGTGGTACGAGATTTGAATTTGCAATTAATACGCGCGGTGCGTCGACATGTGTTTTGAAAATACCAACGGGTTTGCCGGATTGAACTAATAACGTTTCATCATCATTTAAATTAATTAATGACTCAATAATTTTGTCATAGCATTCCCAATCACGAGCAGCACGACCTATGCCGCCGTAAACAACTAAATCACTAGGTATTTCAGCCACATTTGGATCTAGATTATTCATCAGCATGCGCATGGCAGCTTCCGTTAGCCAACTTTTTGCGGTGAGCGTTGTGCCGTGCGGAGCTTGTATATGCCTAGACGTATCGTGTCTAGCCGTTTTTTCCATGAGTTTGTCCTTAATACGGTGAAACGTGATGATGTATCATTTCATAAATAAAAGTAGCGGCTAATTTAGCTGTACGATCATCAATATCTTTTTCGGGTAATAGTTCAGCTATGTCGTAGCTAAGTATTTTACCGGAAGCTGCTAGCATTTTAATGTAAGGTAGCATTTGCCAAGGCGTGATGCCTAATGCTTGTGGTGCACTGACACCAGGTGAAAAGGCGGCACCAAATACATCCATGCACAAAGACAAATAAATAAATTTTTTGTAAAAAATAATGCGATTAATAAACGCCTCACATTTTTTTTGATCGTTTTGCATGACATCTTCAGCCATTAAAAAGTTGACATGCTGCTCTTCTGCGATATCAAATAAAGCGTTGGTATTGCCTGTCGCTTGGACGCCTATGCAGTTGTAATAAAAAGGACGATCTTCTTGCGCTAATAAATTAGAAATTTGCGAGAAAGGGGTGCCGGAGGTACCTTTACCATCGCTACCAATAGGGCGCATGTCAAAATGTGCATCAAAGTTAACAATAGACACATCATCATTAGGAAAGGCTTGATGGATGCCTTGATAATGTCCCCACGCTAATTCATGTCCACCACCTAATACAATAGGCGTAATGCTGTTTCTTAATAGCATCGCAGTCGCTTCAGCTAGCGCGGCTTGTGCTTCTTCTAAATTGCCATTAGTACAGGTGATATCACCGGCATCGTAACAAATAAAATTATTGATATGGACGGGCAGTTTAGCAAGGGCTGTTCTAATAGCAGCAGGGCCTTCTATAGCACCGGGACGGCCAAGGTTACGTTTAACGCCTTCATCACAAGAAAAGCCTAAGAAAGCAAAGGCATTCTGGATATGTTGATTTCGATCAGAGGGAAGGTGATGATTAATCGGTTGATTAAGGTCTAATAGCTCAATGACTTTAAAAAAAGCTGATCTATCAGGGGTATCGGATCGTCCTTGCCAAAGCTTAGATGTAGGCGGTAAATAATAACTAGTCCAGGCCATGGTAGCCTCCATGAGAGTTGATGTAGTATTCTCATGCAGATATTTCATAATGGCAAGAGTAAGTATTCATGAAGAAGCAGTGGGATAGGATTTGGATAAATGGAATCATGACAACTTGTGATGAAACACAAGGTGTCATTGAGGATGGTGGTATTGCCATTAAAGACGGGAAAATAGCCTGGATAGGGCCTATGGCGTCTTTGCCTGGTATCCCTGAAGATTTAGCAGAAGAGGTTCAGGATGTGCAAGGGTGCTGTATTACACCCGGTTTAATTGATTGCCATACTCATTTGGTCTATGCAGGGAATCGAGCATTTGAATTCCAATTGCGATTGGAGGGAGTGTCTTATGAAGAGATTGCGCAAAAAGGAGGCGGAATACAATCAACCGTATCAGAAACACGCAACGCTCCTGAGGAAGTATTATTACAAGCAGCTTTAAAACGAGCACGTGCTTTATTGGCTAATGGTGTCACCACATTAGAAATCAAATCTGGCTATGGTTTAGATTTAGAAACTGAACTTGAAATATTGCAAATCGCTAAGCGTATTGAAAGTATTTTACCCCTGACGGTTCAAAAAACATTTTTGGGCGCACATGCGCTGCCCCCAGAATATAAAAATCGAGCGGATGCTTATATTAGTTTAGTTTGCGACGAAATGTTACCGGCGGTCGTTGAAGAAAATTTAGCAGATGCCGTGGATGTTTTTTGCGAGACGATTGCTTTTAATTTAGAGCAAACTGAGCGGGTATTTAAAAAAGCGCAAGAGCTGGGATTGAGAGTGAAGTGTCATGCAGAGCAATTATCAGATTCTGGTAGTGCAGCGTTGGCGGCTAAATATCAAGCTTTGTCAGTTGATCATTTAGAGCATATATCAGAAGAAGGGCTGCAAGCGATTGCTGCATCAGGCACGGTAGCTGTGTTGTTACCTGGCGCTTTTTACTTTCTACGCGAAACGAAATTGCCCCCCATTGAAGGCTTGAGAAAGTATGGCATCCCAATAGCCTTAGCAACTGATTGCAATCCTGGCACCTCGCCTATTTTATCATTACCTTTGGTGATGAATATGGCTTGTACCTTATTCCAAATGACACCAGACGAAGCATTGATGGGTGTGACGGCTCATGCCGCTAAAGCATTAGGATTAGAAGCTACCCATGGAAGCTTGGTGGTAGGTAAGGTAGCAGATTTTGCTGTGTGGGATGTTGGGCAGCCGATTGAGTTAATTTATTATATGGGAAATCAACCATTGTGGCAGTTGGTGAAGGCGGGTAAGACAGTGCGTTTGTAAGATACACCGAAACGCTCATTGGACCGCGCGGGAGCGCGGGTTGATGAGGGCCCTCTATCTACCCCAGGATTCTCTCTTAAAGTCTGTAAATTCTTCATCCTGTACCTCTGGAGAAAAGACAAGGGGCTGTTTTGAAGAATGAAATAAACCATCACAAGACCAAGAGTCTATGACCATCGATCCTTCAGATGTTGAAGATAATCTATTATATTGTGTTTCTGGCTTTTCTTCAGGAAAAAACCAAGGTTTCTCATCAGTTTCATCAAATGCTTGAGATTCCATCATAGCTACAGCAGTTGCAAAGGTAGCGTCATAAATATCATCTGATTTTGGAGGTGATTCAACCGCTTGTGATGTCAGAGATTCCATCATAGCAGTCTCAGACGTATCAGCATGAATATCATTCGATATTTCTGGTTGTTGAAGAAGCGACTCAACCTGCTTTGGTTTCTTTGAAAGGGGGCTAAATTGATTTTCATCTTTATCAACAACGCATTGAAATAAATGATTAGAAGTGCTGGGTCTTTTTCTTTTTTTGTTAGTGATAGTTGTTTTTTTCAATGGAACACCCGGGTTAGAGTTTGCTTTTTTTATTTTTAGAAATACATTATAAGAAATAGCATCAAGCCCATCACTCGGCTTCCCAGTCTTTGGGTCTACTTTTTTTCGTCCCCGAAATGCAGAAGAAGAAATAGCATTACGCGCATTACTCGGCTTTCCTGTCTTAGGATTTACTTTTTTTCGCGCCTGAAATGCAGTATAAGAAATAGCATTAAGCGCTTTACTTGGCTTTCCAGTCTTAGGGTCTACTTTTTTTCGCTTTTGAAATGTATTAAGAAAAATAGCATCAGGCGCATGACTCGGTCTTCCGGTCTTCCGGTCTTAGGGTCTACTTTTCTTTTTGCTCTTTTCATAATATCTGCTCACTTTTTAAATCCAGTTTAATCAGTTAGTCTTAACCAAACTTTAAAGCTGAGTCATCGTATCAATATGAAGATCTCATGAAACGAGTTAAGGATAAAGGAGAAGATTTCGCCAAAATATCACAACGCTAGCCTCACACGACCAAGCTGTGGTTTGAAAAGGGGCAGATATTAAAAAAAGTAGACCCAAAGACCAGCCGCGCTTCGCGCCTCCTCAGGGCGAACGGTCAATATTGTCGAGCCGTTCGCATCGTAGCCCGCGTATGCAGGCTACAACAGGTTTACTCAGCTACTTCCACTGTCTCAATCACAACATTATCAACAGGCACATTTTGATGCCCATTTTTGGTACTCGTTGCTACGTTCTTAATTTTGTCTACCACATCCATGCCATCAACTACTTTCCCAAATACGCAGTAACCCCAAGCACTACCCGATTCTGCGGTAAAGTTTAAAAAGTCGTTATCAACAACGTTGATAAAAAACTGCGCAGTTGCAGAGTGAGGATCAGAAGTACGTGCCATTGCAATCGTGCCCCTTTTATTTTCCTGACCTTTTTTACCTTCATGCTTGATCGTTTCTTTTACTTTCTTTTGATTCATGTCGGTATCAAAACCGCCGCCTTGAATCATAAAGCCATTCATCACACGATGGAAAATAGTACCGTTGTAAAAACCTTCCGTTGCATATTCTAAGAAGTTCTTAGCAGTATTGGGGGTATTTTCAACGTCTAGTTCAATTTTAATATCGCCATGGCTGGTATGTAATGTAATCATTGGTACTTCCTTCATGTTTCATTGCAAAGATGCGAATTATACAGCTTTCATCTATACTTAATAGATGAAATTTTTCCTCCTAATACTCTTGATTCTAACTATTACAGGCCCGCTGCTGCTTGCGCTTAGTGGACGCGTTGAATTTAATGGTAATTATTTGACCGCTAATCGTAGCGCATCTGGTGTCGCCCCTCACCCTGATACCACGTTAGAAGCCGTCATTCAGGCTTATAGTGCGAGAACCTTTAATTGGCGCGGCATATTTGCAGTACATACTTGGATTGCGACGAAGGAAAAAAATGCGAAAGAATATAAGGTCTATCAAGTCATTGGTTGGCGATTGAGGCATAATTTATCGCCAGTTGTTTATGAGAGTGATATTCCAGATCGTTTTTGGTTCAATCAAAAACCACATATTTTATTAGATATCCGTGGTGTAGCTGCGGAGAAATTAATTCCTGAGATTAAAAAAGCAGCCATGAGTTATCCGTATCCAAATGAATATCAGTATTGGCCAGGACCAAATAGTAATACGTTTATAGCCTACATTGCACGTTCAGTGCCCGCATTAAAACTGACCTTACCTAGTGATGCCGTTGGCAAGGATTACTTACCTTGGAAACAAATCATCAATCCTGCGGCGAGTGGTACGGGCTATCAGTTTTCAATGAAAGGTTTATTTGGTATTACGATTGCTGTGCAAGAAGGGTTTGAGCTTAATATATTGGGCTTGGTTTATGGTATTAGTCCGATGACTAGAACCTTAAAGTTGCCAGGGTTTGGCGATATTAAGTGGTAGCAATTTCATCGCTATTATTGTCATCCCCACCTGCGCGGGGATGACAGTAGGTGGATCAGGATAACAGTGATAGGTATTTCTTATTTTCTAATCTGATACCCTGTAGTAGAAACAGGTGGTGTCACAGCAACCGCCGTAAAGTTGTAATTATTTTCATAATAACACGTCCAAACATCTGCACTTTTCATCTTTTTAGGCCCATAAGGGTGATGCAAACTGTTTAACACTTTTTCTGATTTACGAAACGCGTCATCACTGGTTTTTGAATCTTCCACCAATATCATAAACGACCAATTTTCTTTGGTATTATAATGGCTATTTTTATGCGCAATCGCCCAGGTTTTTGGATTCTTAGGATCTTGAGCAAATTGATTAACGCCATCATATTGAATAGAGGAGGTGCTTGGACAATGGGTAGGTGCATTCAGTGCAAAGGCACAAGAGGTTGTGAAAAATAACACGAGAGTTGAATAGAGGCGCATCATCTTATCTTCCTGATAATAATTCCTTAGGCTCGAAAGCTAGCATAATTAGTAAAAACCAGCAACCTCCTATATAATCGCAAGCTTCTATTATTGTTTAAACTGCCATGATTACTCTAAATAACATCGTATTACGACGCGGCGCCAATATTTTGCTCAATGGTGTTACCTGGTCTATTTTTCATAAACAACGCATTGGTATTATTGGTGCTAACGGCACTGGAAAATCCAGTCTTTTTGCGATGTTACGTGGCCTCCTTGCCCCAGAGACAGGGGAATTTAAAATACCCCGGCAAATTAAGCTATCGCATGTTGCCCAAGAAACACCCGCCTATCATGGATCTGCATTGGATTATGTATTGGATGGGGATGTTGAATTAAGAGAGCTGCAAAAACAATTAGCCGAGGCAGAATCAGCGCATGATGGTGTTCGGATTGCTGATCTACACGAAAAATTAAGTATTATTGATGGTTACGGCGCTCCCTCAAGAGCTGCTCAATTATTAGACGGCCTTAATTTCCAGCCTCAGACCCACGGAAAATCAGTCAGTGATTTCTCTGGCGGTTGGCGAATGCGTTTAAACTTAGCAAAAGCCCTTATGTGTCGATCAGACGTCTTATTGTTAGATGAGCCAACAAACCATTTAGATTTAGATGCGGTATTGTGGCTAGAACAATGGTTAGTGAAATACCAAGGCACATTATTATTAATTTCTCATGATAGAGATTTTTTAGATACAACGGTTGATCACATCGCACACATTGCTCATCAGCAGTTAAAAATGTACAGCGGTAATTATTCAACGTTTGAAAAAACACGCGCGGCAGAATTACAAGTACAGCAGGCTGTATTTGATAAGCAGCAAAAACAAGTCGCACATATGAAGGACTTTGTTGAGCGCTTCCGTTATAAAGCAACTAAGGCGCGTCAAGCGCAAAGTCGATTGAAAGCGATTGAGCGTATGGATTTAGTTTGTGCGGTACAAGCAGATTCTGAATTTAATTTTGAATTTAAGCAACCTGGCCATTGCCCTAATCCACTGTTACAAGTCAATAAAGCACGTGTGCAATATGGCGATAACGTTATTTTAGAGCATTTAAATTTTAGTATTTCACCTAAAGAGCGGATAGCCGTTCTTGGCCCCAATGGTGCCGGTAAATCTAGTTTTATTAAAATGCTCGCGGGTGAAATCGATCCTGCCATCGGCACAAAAGAAGATAGCACAGGCTTAAAAATAGGGTATTTTGCTCAGCATCAAGTGGATCATTTACATTTGACTGATACACCCTTGTTGCATTTAAGACGTTTAGCCGAAAAAGAAACAGAATTAAATTTACGAAAATTTTTAGGCAGCTTTGGTTTTTCAGGTGATAGAGTCCTGGAGCCTGTTGGTAATTTCTCTGGTGGCGAAAAATCACGGTTAGCCTTAGCTCTCATTGTTTGGCAGCAGCCTAATCTATTATTGCTAGATGAACCGACTAACCACCTTGATTTAGAAATGCGTAATGCATTAAGTATTGCTTTACAAGAATATGAAGGCGCCATGCTCCTGGTTAGTCATGATCGCTTTTTAGTGAGAACAACGACAGATCAATTATTATTAGTTGCAGATGGTAAATTACAACCCTTTGATGGCGATTTAATAGATTATCAAGCATGGTTATTAGATTATCGTAAGCAGCAAGCGGCAAATTCGGGCGGCACCAGTAAATCAGATGTATCTCGTAAAGAGCAACGACAGCAAGACGCTAAACAGCGTGAATTAATGCGGCCGCTAGTTCAAAAAATTAAAAAATTTGAAGATCAGCTAGCTAAATGTCAGAAAAAAGCAAATGAGCTAGAAAATATTTTAACGGATTTAACATTGTACGAGCCTCAAAACAAAGAGACCTTACAAAAACATTTACTAACGCAAGCACAACTAAAAAAAGAAATCATAGAAACAGAAGATGCTTGGTTTTTAGCGTGCGAAGAGAGAGATAGTTTAATATGAGTCATTTAATTACTTTAGAAAATGTATGTTTAGCATATGGTTTAAATCCGTTGCTAGAAAATGTGAAGTTCCAAATTAGCATGGGCGAAAGGGTTTGCTTGATTGGCCGTAATGGTGCAGGCAAGTCATCCATGATGAAATTAATAGATGGCACTTTAAAGCCAGATAGCGGAAATGTATGGCGAAAGCCAGGTTTGCGCTTGGCTCGTTTAGAGCAAGAATTACCTCAAGATATTCATATCAGTGTTTATGAATATGTGGCGAAAGGCTTAGCTGAAGCAGGTGAGCTGCTTGCCGCCTACCATGCCGTGACGCAACGCATGGCAGAAAGCTGCACGGATGCAGATTTGGCTGAAATGGAAAGTTTGCAACAACAAATTGATGCTAAAAATGCTTGGGAATTTGAACAAAATATTAAAACTATTTTAACTCGGCTAGAGCTTGATCCCGAGCAACTCGTTTCTAATTTATCGGGTGGGTGGCAGCGTCGCGCTTCGCTTGCCAAAGCGTTAGTTTCATCACCTGAATTATTATTACTTGATGAGCCGACGAACCATTTAGATGTTGCAGCGATTCAGTGGTTAGAAGATCAGTTAGTCACCTTAGGAATAGGCTTGTTATTCATTACTCACGATAGAGCCTTACTACAACGTTTGGCGACGCGTATTATTGAATTAGATCGTGGCCAACTAACCTCTTGGCCTGGCGATTACGCTAACTTTTTAAGACGCAAAGAAGAAATGCTGCATGCTGAATCAAGACAAAATGCAGAATTTGATAAAAAATTAGCGCAAGAAGAACGCTGGATACGTCAAGGTATTAAAGCAAGAAGAACTCGTAACGAAGGCCGAGTGCGTGCACTAGAATCATTACGTGAAACAAGAGCGGCACGTCGTGAAGTGCAGGGTAAGGTATCATTTAATGCAAACGATGCTGCAAAATCAGGCCATTTAGTCGTAGAAGCTAAACATATTTCTCAAAGTTTTAATAACCAAGTGGTTATTGATGATTTTTCAGTGCGTATCATGCGTGGTGACAGAATTGCGTTAATTGGTCCAAATGGTGCAGGCAAAAGTACATTATTGAATATCTTGCTAGGTAATTTAACGCCGCAACAAGGCGAAATTATCATGGGTACTAAACTACAAATTGCTTATTTTGATCAATTAAGACAAGCCCTAGATTTAAATAAAACGGTTATCGAAAATGTGACCGAGGGTAGCGATACCATCGAAATTAATAATGAACGTAAACATATTATTAGTTACTTGGGTGATTTCTTATTTACACCCCAGCGAGCGATGACACCAGTTAGAGCGTTATCTGGTGGTGAATGCAACCGTTTATTATTAGCAAAATTATTTAGCAAGCCAGCTAATTTATTAGTCATGGATGAACCAACTAACGATTTAGATATTGAAACATTAGAATTGTTAGAAGAATTATTAGGTCAATATCAAGGTACTTTATTGTTAGTTAGCCATGATAGAACCTTTGTTGATAATGTTGTGACGAGTACATTAGTATTTGAAGGGCAGGGCAAGATTGTTGAGTACGTAGGTGGTTATCAAGACTATTTAAAACAACGCAAAGTAGAAACAACGAAAACAACCAGTGTTAAACCACCCGTGGCTGAAAAAATACAAGAAAGCACACCGACTAGTAGCAAGGGTAAAAAGTTAAGTTACAAAGAGCAGCGTGAATTAACAGAGTTGCCCGCTCTTATTGAAAAATTAGAAAAAGATCAAGCTGACATTCAACAAGTTATCGCTGATCCTGACTTTTATAAAAACGATGCAGAGAAAGTAGCGGCTACCTTAGAGCAATTAAAAACGTTAGAAACGACTTTGGAAAAAGCTTATCTACGTTGGAGTGAGCTTGAATAAATGAAAACAATTCTATGCTACGGTGATTCTAATACTTGGGGTTATATTCCTGCAGCTGATCATACGAACAAAGCTCGTTATCCGAGATCAGTACGCTGGTCAGGTATTTTGCAAAAAAATCTTGGCTCAGATTATTATATTGTTGAGGAAGGTTTAAATAGCCGAACGACCAATCTTGATTATGCGTCACCTCCTGAAAGAAATGGCAAAACCTATCTTGCACCTTGCCTTTATTCTCATGCGCCGATTGATTTAGTGATTTTAGCCTTGGGTGGAAATGACACGAAAGCTTACTTCAATCGTTCTGCCGAAGAGATTAAAGCGGGATTGGGTGACTTGGTGGATATGATACAAACTTCTATGTATGGCCCAGGACTGCAATCTCCACCGCAAGTATTAATCACTACTCCTGCAATTCCTTACCCTGTGATTGAAACATTCACAGATGAGAATGGTGTTTTGTTTTTAAAAGGGGCGGTTAAAAAGTCTGAAGCGTTGATTAAGTTGTTTGAAGAGCTTGCACGAGAGAAAAGTTGTTTTTATTTAGATTTGTCGATGGTGAGACCATCGGTGATTGATGGTGTGCATTATGATGAGGAAGGCCATCAAGAATGTGCAAGATTAATTGGGGATAAATTAAAAGCAATAAATTTGTAATATTCTGTCATTCCCGCGAAAGCGGGAATCCATATATAATTTAACACAGTTGTATGTTTGAAATAGATTCCCGCTTTCGCAGGAATGACAATGGGGCTATTTCAGAAGTTAGCCCCATTCAACCATTAAACCGGTCTAAGCGTAATCACCACTCGTCTGTTCATCGCTTTACCTTGAGGCGTCGCATTAGACGCAACGGGATTACGTTGTCCAAACCCATTCGTGTAAATACGATTAGCAGGCACACCACGAGAAATCAAATAACTACCTACACTTTGCGCACGTTGTTCAGACAATTGTTGATTGTAAGAAGGATTGCCTGTGCTATCCGTGTAACCAGTAATATTAATCGTATTCTTATTATACTTTCTAAACACGACAGCAACGGAATCCAAGGTAGAGTAGAAGCCATCTTGAATAGCTGCTTGATTGGTTGCAAAAGTAACATCAGATGCCATGATTAATTGGATGGTGTTCCCAACTTTTCTAACTTGTACACCAGAACCTGCTAATGCTTGACGTAATTCTTCATTTTGCTTGTCCATGTTGTAGCCAATAGCACCGCCACCTAATGCGCCTACACCTGCACCAATATAAGCACCTCTTTCACCACCCACTAAAGCACCAATTGCTGCACCGCCAATAGCACCCATTGCAGTACCAATTGTTGCATCGCTAGCACGTTTTTGGCCAGTATACGGATCAACGGATGTACAACCAGATAACAAACTAATACCACAAACAACGGCAATGATTTTTTTATTAAATTGAATTTTCATAAACTACCCTTAACTATCTTCTAATTGTTTTTACAATACTTGCCATGGCGATTGCTGCATCCGCTGCGTCTTTTCCTTTGTGTCCTTCTTTACCACCTATCCTATCTTGCGCTTGCTGTTCATTATTGGTGGTTAATATACCAAAAATAACGGGTATTTCAAAAGCCAACATGACTTTCTGACAGCCTTGGCTCACTTGTTCGCAAACATAATCATAATGATCCGTATCACCGCGAATAACTGCTCCTAAGCAAATAATAGCCAAATATGCCTTCTTTTTTGCCAATAATTGAGCAATAAGTGGAATTTCTATTGCACCTGGTACCTTAAAGACAGCAATATGATCTTGCGTAATACCATGTTCTTCTAGGCGAGACAATGCGCCTTCCAATAATTTTTCAGTAATATGTTGGTTAAATTCACCTACAACAATTGCATATTTATTTAGCATAATATTTCCTTGCACCCGTCGTCCCGCGCGTAGGCGCGGGATCCAATTAATTTTGATGATTTAAATTAATATCGTGTTTTAATTTTTCTTTTTTCGTTTTTAAATATTTTTCATTATGTTCGTTTTGAAAAATAGGCATTGCTTCTCTTTCCACATTTTCAAAGCCGTGTTTTTTCAAGCTATTAACTTTGTCAGGGTTGTTCGTTAATAAACGAATCGCAGGGACGTTATGATTACGCAAAATATTAGCCGCAATATGATATTGACGAAGATCTGCTGGTAAGCCTAATTTTTCATTCGCTTCAACGGTATCTAAACCATTTTCCTGCAGCGCATAAGCTTTAATTTTATTAAATAAACCGATCCCACGCCCCTCTTGGTTTAAGTAAATCAGCATGCCGCCTTCTTCGCTAATGCGTTTTAATGAATAATGTAATTGCTGGTGACAGTCACAACGTTGAGAAGAGAAAATATCTCCAGTGACACAAGCTGAATGAATGCGTACTAATAACGGCTTATTATTAGCCGGTACCGTTTCACTCGTTAAAATCATATGCTCCTGATTCGTGAATTTTTCTTTAATAACGGTCATTTTAAACGTGCCGTAATTATCCAAAGGCACGGTTGCTGATGTTTCTTCTACAACCATATTTTCATGCTGTAAACGATATTCAATAATGTCAGAAATCGCCAATACATGTAGATTGTGTTCTTTTGCAAAATCATCTAATTGTTTGCCGCGTGTCATGCTGCCATCTGGGTTCATGATTTCACACAAGACAGCCGCCGGTTTTGAGCCTGCTAATACCGCTAAATCTAACGCACCTTCCGTATGACCTTGTCTTTCAAATACACCACCATCTCGTGCTTGCAGTGGAAAAATATGACCTGGCTTGACTAATTGATCAGGCGTCGTTTTATCATCGTAGGCTACTTGAATGGTTTTCGTGCGATCTTCAGCAGACACACCCGTTGTAATGCCATCTCTTGCATCAATCGAAATAGTAAACGGCGTTCCACGGCAACTGGTGTTATGGCTAGCAGGCAACATCAGCGGTAAATTTAATTCGTTTAAACGCGCTTCAGTCATGGATAAGCAAACAATACCGCTACCATGATGAATCATCATATTCATATTTTTAGGCGTAATATTTTCAGCAAGCGCAATTAAATCACCTTCGTTTTCACGATCAGGATCATCAATCAAAATAACCATATTGCCATTCTTTAACTCAGCAAGTGCAATTTCAACGCGTTTAATGGATGCCTGCATGTGTGTGTACTCCTAATAATTTTTCTACGTATTTACCCATAATATCGACTTCAATGTTAATGAAAGTGCCGACAGCATATTGTTTTATAATCGTGACATCTTGTGTGTGCGGAATAAATGTTACCGTGAACCAAGTTGGAGCCGATTCGATCACGGTAATACTCATACCATCTAATGTGATGTAACCTTTATTCACGATATATTTATTTAATTTTTCTGGCATACCAATTTTAACTAGTAATGCTTTCTTGTCCGCCTGTTGAATATCTAATATTTCACCCATGGCATCGACATGGCCTTGCACGTAATGGCCGCCTAAGCGCGTGCTTAATGTAATAGAGCGTTCTAAATTAACTAAACTACCAACCTTTAGCGCATTTAAGTTGGTTAAATTTAATGTTTCAGGAACAGCCGTGACATGAAAGTCGGTATCAGTAAAATTTGTGACGGTTAAACAAACACCATTAACCGCAATACTATCGCCTAATGCTAATCCAGCGTAAGGTGTCGTTGGGGCAATGACAAAATGCTTGCAGCCATCTTCTGCGAGGAGTTCAGTTATTTTTCCTGTGGTTTCAACAATACCGCTAAACATTGATATTTTCCTTACAAGACGCGACGATATGAATATCACTAGCTATTTTTTGATAATCTTCGAGAATAACCGCTTGTTTTCTTTCTAGTGAACCAATGATGACAGGGGCAATATAAATACTCACCTTATTCACCAAATTCTCAGCAAAAAATTGCTCGTGTACTTTCATGCCGCCTTCCACTAACAAGCTCGTAATATGCATTTGGCCTAGCTTATCTAATAGGCTAGATAAATTTATTTGCCCGTGATCATTAAGCGGCAGCTTAATAACGTCAATATTGTGTTGAGTAAATTTAGTCGTGTTCGTTTTATCGCTAGTCACCAGTATCGTTTTGCTGGGCAAATCTGGCTTAAAGATATTTAAATCCAGCGGTAAATTGCCGTCACTGCTTAATATCAGTCTAATAGGGTGCTTGCTAGGTGTTTCATTGGATAATCTAACAGTTAATAGTGGATTATCATGTCTAGCGGTATTTGCACCAATCAAAATAGCATCAACTTGCTGTCTCAATTCATGCGCATCTGTTTGTGAAGCCGCTGAAGAAATGCTGCGACTATCATGCGCGTGTGTTATGGTTTTACCATCTAAAGACATTGCCCATTTAGCAATCACAAAGGGACGTTGGTGCGTAATGAAGTGAAAAAATATTTCATTTAATGTGGTGGCTTTATCAGCATGCAAACCCAGTTCAACTGCTATGCCTGCAGCTTGCAACTGTTGAATACCTTTTTTCGCAACCAGCGGATTAGGATCAGCACAAGCGACATATACCTTTTTAATACCGGCTTTAATTAATGCATCGGTACAAGGTGGTGTGCGTCCTTGATGACAGCAGGGCTCTAGCGTGACATAGACCGTTGCGCCATTTGCATCAGCGCCTGCTTCTTGCAAGGCATGAACTTCTGCGTGCGGTTCACCGGCGCGTTGATGATAGCCTTGCCCAATGATTTTATCATTTTTGACAATGACACATCCAACCATAGGATTAGGCGAAACCGATAAGCGGCCGCGTTCAGCGAGTTTAAGCGCTAGTAGCATGTTGTCTGAAGGTGTATTCATCGTCATTCAAAACCCTGTTAATTATTCAGGGCGAAAGACTTAAAGAAATGCGTACCAATGCCAAGGAGCTTGGTTTACAAGTTTAAGCCTTATCTTCTTGCATCCGGACTATACCGTCGGCTCTGGAATTTCACCAAATCTGCTGACCTTTCCAATAGAAAGCGCTCGCGGGCTTTAACCGCCGGTAGGGAATTACACCCTGCCCTGAAGATAAGTAGCTAGAAATTATAACGAATAGTGTAGCATGTCAAATGGTGTTTTGCTTGGGTAGCCTGGATGGAGCCACTGCTGTCATTGCTAGCCACTACTGTCATTCCCGCGAAAGCGGGAACCCATTTCAAACATACAGCAGAAGTATCGTTATAAATGGATTCTGTAAATTCACAAACGAAGTGCAACACCAGTTATACTCGGTGGCACTATGGGAAAAAATATAATCAACTCACCTCAAACGAGAGGCATACAATTGCCTTTTTACAAAGAGAAGGCAAAAAGGCGAGGCAAATCGGAGCAGCTTTGGGTCGCTCGACATCAACGATTACTCGAGAAATAA
>JBAQCP010000242.1:0-4117 GCA_049294295.1 Gammaproteobacteria bacterium
GCGGGATACAGAGCACTGCAACATCGTAATGTTGTAAAAAATATTTCAAAAAAGCTTTTTTTGCTTAATTTTAAGCCATCTGATTGACTCACCCCTGTCCTGGATCCCGCGCCTTCGCGCGGGACGACGAGGAATTTTGATTAACCGGACAGTAGTGAGCACAATAACGACAGTATCTTTGCCTGTTATGACAACACTATGCTTACTGCTTATCCGCTATGATCATAAAATCAACCTTCACATCATCTTTCACAGCATCCGTATCCGCCCATTCACCCTGACCAATACCAAATGCAGTGCGCTTAATTGTCGTACCACCTCTAGCAAGCACCTTACCGCCTTCCATTTCTCTTGTCGCAAACGTCAAATTAACAGGCATTTTTTTGTCTTTGATGGTCAATGTACCACGTGCCTGAAAATGATTTGGGCCTAATTGAGTGAAGTTTTTAGCATCAAATATTGCTTCTGGATACTTATTAACATCCAACCAATCTCCACTAAATAGAACGGTGATAAGATCTCGAAAACTCAGTGAAATTGAATTCATCTGTACAACAATATGTACGTTACTTTTTTTCAATTGTTGCGGGTCAAAATTAATAACGCTAGTGAACCTTTTAAAGCTGCCTGTTATGGGTGCATTATTTTGTATGCCTGTAAAAGTCAGCGTGCTTAGTTCAGGTATCATTTTCCAAGAAGGCAATGCCGCATAGCAAAAGCCAGAAAAAGATAACATGCAAAAAATCAACAACCCTTTTATAAGGTTAGCCATTAAAGCATCCTCCTTAAAATATTATCTTTATTAATAAAATGATGCTTAAGAGCTGCACTAGTATGTAACACAATGACAGCAATCAATCCATAACCTAACCATTCATGCAGCTCTTCAAATACGTCCAGCAAGTCTTGATTAGGTGCAACTAAATCAGGCAACACAAACCATCCAAAAAATGACGCTGGCAGCCCTGCTGCGGATGTGACTAACCAGCCTGTTAATGGCATTGCAAACATTAAAAAATAAAATGCCCAATGAACGATGCGCGCTGCCAATTTTTCCCACCAGGGAATTGATAACTCAGGGACTGCATTTAACAAACGCCAAATGACTCTCACTATGACTAACCCTAGCGCCAACAAACCATATTCTTTATGCCAGCCATACAGTTTTAGCTTTTGGTAGCTAATCGGTATGGACACCATGTATAACCCTAGCGCTAGCAGACCTATTAGTAAGATTGCCATTATCCAGTGCAATAATTTGGTAACCAAACCATAGCTATTTACTGTGTTTGTTATTTGCATGCCATTATCCTTAATTAGCTTGATAAGCTTCTGCTTCGATATCTAACTCAACGTCATCACCTAATGCAGGTATGAGTGTTGTCATACCAAAATCAGAACGCTTGATAGTAGCAGTCGCACTAAAACCAGCGGTCATTTTGGTGGTGATTGGGTTAGGGCCTTCTTGATTTAGTTTGACATCTAATGTGACTGGTTTAGAAATGCCGTGCAGCGTTAAGGTACCTTCTACTTTAGCAGTATCTTTGCCTGTTACATTGACTTTGTCACTAACAAAGATCGCTTTAGGGAATTTAGCAACATCGAAGAATTGTTTTCCTTTGAGATGCTTATCTAATTCTGGTAGGCCGGTGATCATTTTAATTAAATCAATCGTGACGTTTACTTTGCTATCTGCTGGATGTTCTTTATCTAGGACTAAGGTGCCTTTTGCATACCACTTTCCAGCTTGGGTTGAGAAACCTAAATGTTTAATGTTCCAGAGAACGTAAGTATGTTCAGGATCTAGGGTGAAGGTTTCAGGAGCTGCGAAGACATTAGCCGATAAAAATAAGCCAGCAACTAGTGCTAGAGTGGGTTTGATAAGATTGGTTTTCATGATACTTCTCCGTTAGTTGAATATGATACATTTTTCATTGTAGGTGGGGCACCCTTAGCAATGGCGCTTACTATTACGTCATTCCCGCGCCACCCATTGTCATGCCGAGCGTAGCGAGGGATCCCCAGCTATTACAGCTGCCCTAAGATGGAGATCCCTCGCTATGCTCGGGACGACAGTGGGTGGTGGTACAGGAATGATGCAATCTTTATTTTGCTTTTAAAGAACCGCCAACGATTTTGTCGCACAATCCTTTGGGCACAAAAACAAAAGCATCGCTTTGTTTATCTTTTGTTGAAGATCCCGCGCAAGATGCTTTTGCGGTTGCACAATCATTCATTCCTGTTTTCACAATGCCGTAGCACTTTTCTGTTTCCTGCTTAGCAGCATCAGTTGCAGCAAGCGTTGCACTGGTTGCTGTGAGCGCGACAAAAGCCGCCATGGCGGAACATACTAATTTATCCATCTTTTTCATATCATTCTTTCCTTATGGTAATGTTTGATAATATTCCCGATTGTATCCAACCTTTTAATAAGGAGGCTGCGTGTAATCCTGCCTCTTCTTCAGAAACCCAAGTACAGAGGCCCTCACCTATCTCACTAAAAGTCGCCCCTTGCAACACAGCATCCATCGCATAGGCTTCATCAGCTGGGACAGAACAAAACTGATTGGTAAAATTAACACGCCATAACAACCAAGGTACAGGCGCATCATAAGCCATTGGTTCTGGCGGCGTTTCATCATCATTAATTGCCTGCCAAATCTGCACGACATTCCAAATAAGATTAAGGCGCCGCACGGAAGCCTGTGGGATAAATTGCATATGCGGCCAATCGCAAGCCGCAACTGTCGCAACCGCTTCAATAGATAATGCAGGACTATCTGCCTCATCAAAAACTAATGTCATTATCCATTCAAATTTAGCCAATTCTGCCAAAAAAGGTAGCTCACGGTAAGGCGATTGCTCGACTAAATAATCCGCTAGCTGATCACCGTACCAACGAATAGAACGATGTACTGATGGATATTGATTAATATAATCATCCGCCAATACAGTGAATTGATCCTCACCCAAATAAGTATTTAATACGGGATAACTTGCTGACAGTGCTTCAATTAATCTTAATCGATAAGCATTCTTATATATTTGCATGCGCGTATCAGCAGATACTTTTTCAGTACTATTAATGCAGGCCTTGAATGCGGGATCCGAGGATAAAAGATATTGTTGAAATTGATGCTGCAGCTTACTTAACTCACTCATGCAGGCGTCCCTACTAAAACAGTTTGGGCTATTTCTCTAGCACGATTTAACTCGGTTACTAAATCAGCTAAAGGCGGCAAATTATCATCCCGCTCAATCATAGTAGAACAAGGCCCTATTAGGCGCAATGTTTCTGCATATAAGTCCCAAACCGGATCAATAATATCGTGATCATGGGTATCAATTTTATAATCGCCCATATCAGAATGGCCAGCTAAATGGATTTGATACACTCTTTCTGCTGGAAGCGATTTAATATAATCGAGAGCTGCAAATTCATGATTAACGCTACTAACATAGACATTATTAACATCAAGCAATATCAGACAATCAGCGCGCTCACAAATAGCTGTTAAAAAATCCCATTCTGTCAAAGCAGATTGATGGTACGTCAGATAGCTAGATACATTTTCAATTAATATTTGCCGACCTAATATATCTTGCACTTGCTGAATACGAGTAGCAACGTGATTAATCGCTTCTTCTGTATAAGGTAACGGTAATAAATCATGCATATTTTTATCTTGTATGCCAGTCCAGCATAAATGGTCAGAAATCCATTTTGGGTGGATACGATTAGCGAGCTTTTTTACTTGTTTTAAATAATCTAAATCTAGTGGATCACTGCTACCCATTGATAAAGATACACCATGCATGACAAGAGGATAGTGTTCACGAATTTGATCTAAAAAATAAAGAGGCTTACCGCCAGGTACCAGATAATTTTCAGTGATGATTTCAAACCAATCGACAGGAGGTTTTTCGTCGAGAATAGCGGTGTAGTGCTCGGTACGTAGTCCCAATCCAAATCCTAATTGCGGCTTCCGTGACATGACAACTTTCCTAAGGGTACAAAATGTTATTGTTTATTGTGTTGCTTGGATAGTAACTACCGTCATTGCGAGTACGTAGCCCGGATGACCGTAGGGAATCCGGGGCTTTTTGTGGTTCAGAA
>JBAQCP010000243.1:0-3331 GCA_049294295.1 Gammaproteobacteria bacterium
ACGCTCGGGATGACGCAGAATTCAAGCAAGCTTCAACAATAAATCCACATTCACTACGCCACTTGCCGCTTCTGGATTCACAGACATTTGAGCAATCACCACTCTTTGCTCTTTGACAAAAGCCGTCAATAACTTAATCAGTTTATCAAAGCCCACCTTTTGAAAGTGCACTTCTATCGTGTCATTACTAGCTTGCTTTAATTCGCTCATAGCAGCTTCCAATCCAGCTTGCTGAACATGCTTTTGAAAAGCACTCATTAAAATGACCGGCGTTGATGCCTGCGCTCGCTCACGGTGTGACTCCTTAGCCAATTTACTCATGGCAACATCCGTGCTCTTCATCCAAGCTAAGGTCTTTTCGCTAGTCACGATTTGCTTACGCATATCATCTAAATGCGTCAAAATGGGAGACCATATGAATTGATAGAGAATAAACAACGCAAATAAACTACCCCCTACAGCGACAGCTTGCTGTTCACGCAGAGTTAACGCTATCCACCATTCTTTTATTTTTATCCATTGCGCTTGCAAGGCATCTTTATTCAACTTGTAACGTTGCATTGATATGCGCTCCCGCTAAATTAACGTTTTGCTGCTTAACATTCAGGCCTTGTTGATTCAAATAATCAGTGAAGGCAGTCATCTCTTCAGACGTTGTGGCCGTCAGCTCTAACGTTAATTGATTATTTTGGAAATCAGCATGATTTAATTTAATGCCTTTGCTAGCCTGCATACCCTTACCAATATAGCCAAACAACACCAGCACACGATTTTCACCCGCTTCGGCTGTTAGCTTTTGCCACTTCTCTTCCATACGCAATTTAGGCGCAACAATACTGCTTGCCTCTGGAAATTGATGTTTATAGATAGTTGCAATCTCACTAGTCGTTGCACTTAGTTTATACTTCAGCACAACGTAAGAAACGATGGGGTATAACAAGAGTAACGCCACCCAAACCACCGCCAATCCCATTAAGGGGCGCAAGTTTTTACTTTTAGATGGACGCTTCGCCTTCTTCACCGCATAACGACCTTGCAGCAAATTAATCGCTATATGCTCATCAAGATGCTTTGCTAAATCACGGACAAATTGGTCTGGTGATAATTTACGCTCAGTGACAGGCACCACCCATTCCGCAGAAGGAAGGTAGGTTGTATTTGTATAATTCGATAATTGAATACTAGCAGGCAATGTTGAAGTCGTTAATGCATTATCTAGCATGAGATTTAAATTATGAAGGTCAGATGTAAATCCTTGCGTCTCTCCCATTCTAACCAGCGCCATATCCGCTAAATAAATCTGCCATGCATCAGGCGTTACGGGTAACGCAAAAATAGAAGGGGTCAGTACATCTAGCTGTATCTCATTTGTATGCATCAATGACAACCAGGTTTCCATTTTTTCATGTGCAGTCACCGCTACCAGCCAAACATCATCTACTTTCTCACCCAAGGAAAAATGCGATGCATCAACATCTGCAATCAATTGCTCTTCTAACGCAAACGGCAATGCTTGCAATAAACGATTACGATTTATTTTAGGCAAGGTAGCTGTCGTAAATAAAACATCTTCTGTTGGCACGAGCAAGACGATGGTTTTATCCATCGCGACGGCCTTCAACGCTGCAAACTCACCCTGATAAACAGATTCTGTAACGTGACCCGTTTCATCAACAACAGCCCAACTAGGGTGGTCTAATTTTTGTGCATGTAAATAGATAACTAATTTTTCCTGCATTACCATACACCCTTGCTTTGCCATAAAATAAGTATTGATGCGTCCTTACCCTGCTCCATGCGCTTTAGCAGCGTATAAAGCACCGTTCGCTGATTTTCAACGGCTACCTCTGTTTCTACCAAAAAGTAACGACTAGTCACGGTTATTTGGTCAGATTTAACTTGATGGTTTTTGACGATATCTAAATTTAAAAACGCCTCAGTAGAAATAAAAGGCGTTGTAGACCGCAGCAATTCTACCCCTTTAGCCGCTGATAAATCCATATTGTCGCTTAACATCATTAATATGATCGGGGAAGCAGATTGAACATTTACCTGTGTATTTTCTGGCAACGCAGCAATATATGGCTGCAGTGCATTAAATAATTTAGCATCGACACCTTTTACGAGACGTAATTCGCTCGCACTCAGCATAGGTCTGTGCGCAGCACGGTAAGGTTGAGGCAATTCGGTATAGTAACGGCCGTATTGATTTTGATTGGCTCCTGGCAATATCCAATCTGTGGCTGCACGCTGTATATTATCAATTTGATCTGGCGTTAATGCCGTATCCACTATTTTTAGTAACCGCTTAAAACGTTGCTGACCTTTTTCATCTGTTAGATTATTCAAATTAAAGCGGCCTTGCATATCGTAAATAGTACTTTTAATTCGATAGCCATTTGCTTCATTTTCAGGTGATTGAATAGGCGTATTATCGACTAATTGATTTGGCTTTTTTTTCACCCAATCATCGCGTAGTTGATCCATGGCCCAAGCAATAGAACCTTGAGCATAGAGAGCGGCTTGCGTATCACGCACTAACAGCGTGGTGCGTCGCGTATCACGCTCCAATCTTGCCATCATGACATAAGACATGGTAGCGACTAGCGCGACAATAAAAAGTGCCACAACAATCACCACACCTTCCTGACTACTACGGCTCTTTAGATTCTTTCTGCGTGGGCGCATTCATTTCTGCCTTGAGTGATTGAGCTGGAATAATATAAAGCTGAGATAAATTACCCCAAGTTGTAATGGTTAGTGTGACTCGTACGGCTTTAGGCAATACCTCTTGACCTTGTCCAATCGCCGGCCAGTTGGGTTGAAAACGCCCATTTTTATCGAGATATTCAAAACTCATTTTTTCCACACCTAGTAGGCGTCGTTCATGCGCTTTCGTTTGTGGTGCCTGATCAACGACCGGCCATGTGATGCGCCATAATGCTTGATCGCGCCATTGATAACCTGTGCGTTGCAGCGTGCTTCTTAGCAAACCTGAGGGATTTGCGAGCCCTGTATGAGTCAACGTAAAACCACGCGGTGTACCAATAAAAGCCTCTTCCTCTTTACCGTCTGCATTAATGATAGGTCTATCTACCGTTTGCTCAACGTCTCGTGACACCATGAGTAACGTCATTTGGAGTTTACGCAGCTGTTCGGCATTTCGTTCCGTGCGTGAGGAAATGCCGATGATGTTGTGTAAGGCGCTGACTAAGATCATCGATAAAATAGTAAAGATGAATAAGGCAATTAGGATTTCGAGCAGAGTGAAGCCCTTAGTAGCATGCTTACTAACACCACTGTCATCCCGAGCGTAGCGAGGGATCTCCAT
>JBAQCP010000244.1:0-7996 GCA_049294295.1 Gammaproteobacteria bacterium
TGCGAGTTTCTGAGACACGATAGTTTCCTCTTTCCAGGCCATTTGAACCCCATTTTGGTCAAATGGCCATTATAAAGTGTCAACTATGTACCTAGAACAAGTGTCAACTATGTCTCCGGTCTATACACAAGTGCCAAAGCTTTTTGGGGTAAATTGAGCAGCCCCCACAAACTGCCTGAGCAAAAATATCACACCTCTAGCTATCAGCCATTTTCAAAAAATCTGCCTCTGTTATATGCAACTTGTCTAACCAACCATCTATATCAATTGCCTCAGCAGCAGTCAGAAATTCATAGATGCCATGAAAGTTGACGTGCGTCCAAGCGACTGGCGAAAGACCCCTGATAAATTCACATTTCTGCTTTTCACCGTTGCGCTCACAGCGCGTCAGCCATTTATCTAGCATCATGGCGTTATAGTACAACAGGCTGTTAGCTAGCAATCTTGCGCACTCATTCCACACAAGTAATTCTTTTTCACTGGTACCACGGAAATGATGGCCGTTGACCCTGTTTATGTGCCGGCGCAACTGATGGTAAGCTTCACCCCTCCCTAGGGCGCCCTGGATTGACTGGCGATAGGTGAGACGATCAATATAATCTAGCAAGTGCTCAGTCATGAGAACCGCATTCATTTCCCACATCGCACGTTTGGTGTTGTTGACAAACTGCCCTGAACCAAGTCGTGTGACTATATCACTCTGCTTTGTTTCACCAGCCAGCAATGATGCCATGATGTGACGAATGTTGTCTTCTTCAGAAAGAACCAGTCGCTGGTTTACCTTTGCGCATGGTTTAATTAGCATCTTACTAAATTTTTTTGGGTCGGAATAACAGATAATCGATTTTACCTGTTGTGGCAGGGTGCGGTAACGCGGAGCATAGAGTTTTTCTATCAGAAACAACAATAGAAAATTTAGCTTGTTGCTGCCCTCGGTGTCGGTCGAGAATATATCGGGTAATATTTCTGTAGCGTTGTTATATATTAGATCAAAGAAAAAGCGACTTTCATGCTCGTTAGCACCGATAATCATGGTGTTTATGGGAATATGGTTTGCTATCATGGAATAAGCTACTACACCCTTATCCATGCCAAAATACTTTGCTGAATAACGAGCAACTAGGCTGTCTCGTTGAGTAATGAATTTTTGCCCATCAAGGCTGGCATGCAGGATATCCGGCATCAGGTTCCACTGCCTGAAAATAGCAAACTTTGCTATTTCATTACAGATAATGTCGTTAGCAGCGCGTATGGTCGACAGGCGCAGGAAGTTTTTTTCTGTTGTGAGTAGTTGCTGCTGGTTCATATCACACAGCGTTGCCATTTTGCCAATGCCAAGATTCGTGCCATTTGCTAGGAGGCACGCATACAGTGATAATTCATCCAGCCCAGACTTTGAATAGTGGGGTTTAATATGAGTGAATGTTGCCATAAACCCCGTACATTTTCCTACAAACCGTAATACCTCTACAATACCGACCTTGGGCAGCATCTCATAAAACGGGTTGTTAAGCTCAAGCTGTTTTTTGGTGTATGGCAATGTCCATGTTTCGCTACCATCCTTTAGTGTTTTAATTCTGACATGCTCATTTTTACCTGAGCGGATTTCATCATTTATACGCATGATTCGTTCATCAAGAGGTTTTGCTCTTTCATGAAGAAACTGGGTTAAGGGCATCGTAAGTAGTGGTCGATCTAGCTTTTTGATGACAGATTTTTTTGTTTTCTGCCAGGCTGGTAGGAGCATGGATTCCAGCGATGCAAAACTGGCACTGTCTTTCAGGGCCAGTGCTCTGCCATTTAATCGATTGGCAAGCAGGCGATAACATTCATATTCATAACGTCGGCTATGAATATATTTCTCTTCACTATTATGAATAAATGGCGCCCTTTCTTTTTCAATAAATCTAACAGGGAACTTATTGAATGGGGTTTTTGACAAGGGCTTGCTGGTGTTTGCTTGCTCCTGAAGGAAGCAAAATGCTTGTTGCAGGCCTTTACAGGTATCACCCTGTATAATGAGCGACGGTGCTAGTAACCGTAACAATGGCAGATAGGTATCAGCATATTCATCAACCGCGCACCATGACAATTCTGCTAGCCTTTTCTTCTGGTGCACGCCATCTATCATTTCATCAGCGGTTTGTGCGATCTGTGCTGGTAGCATAATGGTAGTAAATACATCCTGTCGGATTTTCCCAAAAGGCTGGTTATCGTTCACAGTCGGGTCAACAAAAATCTTCAGCATGCTTGCAACTTTACAGTCTTTTTCACTACCGTCCAGACCATCTGCTGTCAGCAACTCCTTTGCTTTGAGTGCCACGTCGGTCTCGTATTTGTTAGTGGTATGAATAAACATGGTGGCGAGATTATCCATCATGCGGCAGTACCGATTACGTAGAAAGCATAACAACCACAGGCATGCTCTGTCTGCATTAGTACGATTTATAGCTCGGACAGAGAAATGTTCGACCAGCCCTGCATAGTAATCAGCCGCATTGCGAGAAATATCAAGTTGCGGGACAATGCGCTTTGCTAGCTGATAGAGTGGCAGGTATTTTTCGTGCCATGCCACTTCTCGCCTGATGGCAGTCGCAGAGAAATTTTTTGGCTGATGTTTGAGCCATGTTACCGCATAAAACCCGGTTTCAGGCTGGTCAATAAGGCTAATCAGCATTTCTTTATCGGTAATGGACATGTGTTTATGCAGCAGTTTCGCTATTCTTTGTTGTTCGGATGAAAGAGCAGCAGAAATAACTCGTTCTTGCAGCGTGGTGTAGCCTGGCAGCGAAATCCTGTTGCGACCAAGAGACTCCAGTAATTCGCGAAACAGTGTGACTGGGTCACTTGAGAGGCGACACAATTCAAGTGCACGGTCATAGAGCTGCTGTAAATGTTTTTCTCTCTTGTATAGCGTATAACTTGTCATTTCCAGCACCCATTGGCGGTTCTGGTTATGCGCATTTCGCCCGACATCAAAGTGCTGAAGTCTTTTTATGCCAAAATAAAGCGCGGCAATGAAACGCGCTTCTGCTGCAACCTCATAAAAAGTGAACTCAAAAAACCGTTTCTTTTTTCGGAAAAATCCCAACTGTATGATGGCATCAATTTTTCGTTCCATCGACAGGCCGGATGTAAGAATGGCTGCTTCACGCGCATTAAGATCAAACAGCAATGCCATTTCATCCTCTGTCAACTGTGGCCTTGCATATAGGTCGTTAATTTCAGCATCACTGAGAATGCGAATGTGATGGGGCTTCTTGACAGATGTGGCAGTCATGGGCTGTCCTGCAAGGGGTTAATTAAATAAGCTTTATTTTGTTATTTCATAATAAGTAATAGGTACATTTCTATGACGTAAATACTTGTAAAGCGTACTTTTTGAAATAGATAATTTTTTGCAAATATCAATTACCGATAACTTTTTCTCTTTGTATAATGTTTCAGCTGCACAGGCTGTCGCTTCAGATGTTTTTGATAAGCCCTTTGGTCTGCCGCCTTGACGACCACGCGCTCTTGCAGCAATGAGTCCTGCTTGTGTGCGTTCTCGTATAACATCACGCTCAAATTCAGCAAGGGAAGCAAAAATATTAAAGACTAATCGACCTTGCGGGCTGGTTGTATCAATAGGATCATTTAAACTGTATAGACCAATGTTTTTTTCCATTAATTGCTGGACAAGCTCAACCAAATTTTTCAGCGAACGCCCAAGTCGATCTAGCTTCCAAACCACGAGCACATCATTTGGACGAAGCTGGTTGATCAAAGCATTTAAAACCGGACGATCCGCTTTGACTCCGCTGACTTTTTCTTCATAAATTTTTTCACAGCCTAAATCTTCCAAGGCCATGATCTGCATATCTAAATTTTGCTCGCGTGTGCTAACACGTGCATATCCGATTTTCATGGCAAATAACCCCTTATTCGACCCGTTAGTTCGCAATACCCAATATTTTGATAGTTCAGTAGACTTTGATTGCAAAAACCAGTATCTTAAACTGAAATTTAGGTGTTTTGGAATCAATAAATTTAGAATGATTCAGGTTCATTAAAACGTTCGTTTTAATGAACTACACAACAAACTGAAAAAGAAGGCTAAGTAATGCCAACTGTATTAAAATTTAAAGGATATCGTTTTTTCTTTTTTAGCCTGGAGGGAAATGAGCCTCCACATGTACACGTTGAATATGGCAATAATGTGGCTAAATTTTGGTTAAACCCAGTGAACTTAGCGAGCTCTTATGGCTTTAGAAGCCATGAATTAGCGAAAATAAGAGTGATGGTCGCTGAGCATAGCGAACTATTTTTGGAGAAATGGCATGAATTCTTTGGCAATTAAATTTGATGATCACGCAGTTGATGTCAGTTTTACTCAAACATCATTACATTTTGTCTTGGCTGATGGCAGAGAAATTTCTGCACCACTAGAATGGTTTCCCAAGCTACGCGATGCTAGCGAAAAAGATCGTAATAATTGGCGCCTCATAGGGCATGGTATCGGCGTACATTGGCCAGCAATAGACGAAGATATTGCTATAAGAACTTTAATCCATGGAAATGGATAAAGTAATAAACTTAAGACGAGAAGCTTGTTGGCTGTTAGATATGTCGTATCTGCTCACGTAGTTTATAGTAGCTGCTTAATTTCTTCCTATTAGCAGAATATAAGCATAACGAAATTATTAATTATACCTAATGTGTGAAACTGTCAGTATGAAATTGAAATATGCCGTAAGAAATACATTTATAGGAGCAGAAGAATGCTCGGCACTAAGTTTAATTGTCTATCATGATGAAAATGAACCAGCAATACCACCAAATCTGGCTAAGCTAAATATAAGTTGTGCTCCAAAAGCAGGATTCTATGCTGAAGCTTATATAAACAAAGTAAATGTGCAAGGGAGCGACCTTATAGAATGCATTATTGCATTTCGAGGTACTAATTCCTTTGTAGATCTTATTCAAGATTATTTAGTTCTTATGGATGCTGTTCCTGATTATTTTCATCACGATGCTATCCCTTTTATAAATACGGTTAAAAAGTACGTTCAAGAACATTATCGAGCCGACCTATTCACTTATACCTATACAGGGCATTCATTGGGCGCTCTTTTGGCACAGCTGTGTTACTGTAAAGAATTAGACGACCTAGGGAAAATTGGAACAAATAACTGTATAGTATTCGAAAGCCCTGGAGCTAAAACAATAGTTGAGAAGCTCATCGAAAGACAAGAGTTGCCAATAGTATCTTTATCGTTAGCTCATCAATATGGGACTGTATATTTGTCCGATGTTAATGCCATCAATACTTGCCACCCTCAACTAGGGAATATTTTTAGTGTTGATATCCCCTATGTTTTCGAAAGCCTACCGCTACCTAGTATGATTTCTTATGTCAAAGACTTCACCTTTAAAAATCAGCATAAAATGCTTGGCTTTTTTAACTATTGGAACTCGAATAATTTTAAACAAAGCTCAGTAATTCCGGCTGGTTTAAATGAATGGCCAGTAGGATTAAAAGATGGATTTGATTATTATATCAACTACAATAAGCGAGTAGGATATTGGTATGATTATATAAAAGCAATGTGGGATGAAAATCCTAATTGGCATGATGCCTATGAAAATAATTCTTACAAGTTTGAAGCCGATTTCAAGAAAAAGTTTCTCATCCAAGAATGGAGTAAATTCTATGTTCTGATTGATAAACTGCCAGCATATAGCCTTTTTCAAAAAAAGCATAGCTATCATGTCGAAATTGAGAAAGATGCGTTACCTAAACTTTGCTGAGTATTTATATAAGTAGCTGGATAAGCTGCGTATAAGGTAGGTAGGCTTTGTAAATTTGGCTAGTAGATAAAAGTGTAGCATTTTTGCTCAGGCAGTTTGTGGGGGCTGCTCAATTTACCCCTTATTCTGTGTTTTCAATATATCTTTCTTTTTTAAGAAGTGGCCTAGAATTAAGGCATGGCCTTCTTTTTTGATAAACTTACAATTCTCTATCTCTCTTTTGAGATACCATTCAAATTCATTATCGAACACATCGTTTTCTGGTAGGGGTTTCAATAAATTTATTTTTTCTTCTTTCCTAATACCAAACAACTTTATTAAAAAATTAATCATATTTGGATTCATTCTCTGTCATTGACATAATTGTATTTCCTCACCATACACCTTTTAACTAAGGCTACTTTTTTTCAAGTTATACTTGATCAGGACCACAGTCAATGCGCATTTCGGATACACCTGACCTACTGGTTTAACATTGCCTACACTCCCTACTGCCAGGCGATCAAGCCTTGCTAAAATACGGACACGTGCTTGCCTATCCTGGCGTTGATGCAACCATTCATCGAAATCATCTGTTTTGACATTAGGCCTTGACCACGCCCCTACTCCAGCTAGCTAGGTGGTACTAATAATGGTTATTGTCGATTAACTAATTAATAGCTACAATCAATTTTCATTTTTGAGAAAAAAAATTGATTAGTAATTCAGAAAGTTATTACCATGCAGCACCCATACTACTAGAGTCAGGCTCTATCATACTACCAGGCAATTTTGGACGAATCATTAACTCCGTGGGAATTAGCCACCCATTATATTCAAGAGAAATGCTAATTGAATATATCAGAGTAACAGAGTTTCCTCATAAACCATCTCGCTTTAGTGCTTGTTATGTTTTTTCAAATATGGATGATGCTGTGTTTTACTTAAAACATTGTTCACAGACATCAATCCTTTATGAAGTAGCAATTATTGATAATACCAAACATCACAAAGGTTGCTTTAATACCCTTCCTTCAATTGGGCATACAGTTAAAGGTGTGCAAGGAAACCCTGAGAAGACAGCTAGAAATTACTGGTTAGGCGAAAAAACAGCCATAGCAAACTACGAACACCTTAATTGTCATGAAATACTTATTGAGTCGCCTATAAAAATTCTTTCTAAGATAGATTGACTCCTGCCTAAAATCTTTTCCCATAATGGTTATTGACAGGCAAAACTATATTTACTAGCATACTATGCAATCTGCATCATATTCCCCTCCCCCCACAATATTTAGAGCGTTTTTATTTTTTTATCGGAGTGTTAACAATGGAATTAGATAATTTGCCATTTACTGATGTCTTGCGGTTATACCGCGAAAAAATACTAGCTGAAAAGTTAAACGATCAGCCTAAGTTGAAAATAATGCGGCATAAATACCCTGATTTATTTCTTGCTACATTTGACGATTTCATTGAGAAGTTAGCAGGCATCACACAAGAAGTTGATAAACAACACGGTACTCAATTCACAGAAGCATTAACCGCGACTCGCCATTAAGTTACGCACAGCTTGCTCAAGCAGTTACCCCCTGAAAATGTGGATAACTATTTTTTCATAGATTCAACTTTGTTTATTATAAGTGACATTACTAGGAGATATATTATTGCTATTAAGAAAAATGCAATTGCCGCATTGAGGTCGAATAAAAACCAATTCAATATTTTTTCTATTCCCTTCCAATCTGATAAAGAGAATTTTTCTATTGCTAGGTTTTTATCAAAGTGTGCGAACAAATCGTTGATCGAGACTTTACTCCACTCGCCATGACGGATAAAAAGCACAATTTGTATAAAAAGGGGAAAAAAAGGCAACACCAACAAAATCAAGCCAAAGATTAAAGCCATTTCTAGTATTTTATTTATTACCTCTTTATTCTGCTGCATGATTCATCCTTGAACCAGATACTGATAAATAAGTATCATTCACTTTGAATAAAATGAAAAGACAATTTCCGATGATTTTCCATATATCAATTTTCACCATTCTGACATGAATTAAGTCGTGACCGCGCTTCCTATGTTCTAGAATTCATATCCGATAATGAGGTTTAAACGTACCTAAGCTTTAAGCGTGCACAACGTCTTGAATAGAGCATAATATTAACCTAGTTTTATTACTTAATCACGGTCAACTTATGTTGATTCTTGATTTTGTAAAGCTCCC